>NZ_JBHWJJ010000082.1:0-35514 GCF_042732005.1 Streptomyces sp. NPDC059851
CCCCGGAGGACCAGTCCCGCACCCTCCGCGCCGCGGTCGCCGCCCCCCCGCCCGCCCGAAACCCCCCCGAACCCCAGCCGGGTTGGCCGGTCGCGTGCCCCCCCCCGCCCGGGCCCCCCCCCCCCCGGGGCGCCGCGCCCCGGGGGGGGGGGGAGCCCGCGGCGGCGCGGCCCCGCGGCCGGCAGGCTACCGGCCCGTACGGGAGCGGGCCCAGGCCGCGGCGAACTGCTCGTGCGGCGGCAGCGGCGGGAGCAGCCGCAGGAGCGGGGTGTGCAGGGTGCTGCCCGAGGCCGACGCCAGGTGAGCGGGCAGCTTGTCGGCCTCCACCGGAAGGTGTGGGGCCTTCAGGGCGGCCCACGGCCCCGGAGCGAAGAGCGTGCGCCCGGCGCGGGCCCGCTTGCCGCTCTCCACGGCGCCGGTGGCCAGCAGTTCCGCCTGGGCCGCCTTGTGCCGGGCGGCCGTCCAGCCGTTCCAGCGGCGTACGGCGCGGTCGGTGGGCCGGGCCAGGGCGAGCAGCTGCAGGTACAGGGCCGCGGCGTCGGGGCCCGTGCCCAGTGCCCCGGCGGCCTCCTCCACCAGCTCCGGGGTGCTGAGCGCCGGGTCGTTCTCGTACCCGCCGGCGGGGACGGGGGTGTCCGCGGCGCGGGCTGCGAGCCGGTCGAGCCCGTCGAGGAGCTGCTTCGTCGCCCGTAGCGTCGTCAGCAGCCACGGCCGGCCGTCGGCAGCGGCCAGGGCCTCGGCCCGCGCCAGGCGTGCCGGGTCGGCCAGGGCGGCGGGCCGCAGGAACGCGTCGCGGCCGCGGACGGCGACGACGAACAGCCCGTCGTCGACGACGGTGGGGACGGACGCGGCGGTCTCCCGCGGCGCTTCGGGGTAGGGCCGCACTTCGCCCTCGTACGGTACGAAGGCGGGGTCAGCGGCGGCCGTGGCGGCCAGGTCTTCGAAGCTCCCGAGCGGGATGAGCGCCCCGGGGTCATCGAGCTGGGCCCGCAGCCGGCCGTACAGGGCGAGGGCGCCCCGGGCGGCCGGGTCACCGACCGGGCGTTCGGTGAGCGCCCAGGTGATGACCGAGGCGGCCGTGCGGTGTGCGGGCTCGCCGGGGCGGACGTAGCCCCAGACGGACCGGTCGGGCTCACGGTGCTTGAGGACGACGCCCCCGATGCCGTCGCCGGTCAGGACGAAGCCGGCCCCGCCGAACGGCGCGTCCTCGGGTGCGCGTCCGTTGGGCAGGCTGCGGGCCCAGGCGTCGGGGAGGCCGAGGTCGGCGGCGAGGGCGGTGGCGAGCTCCTCGTCGGCGTACTCCTCGGCGCCCAGCAGCCCGTTCCAGACGGCGGCCATCCGCTCGGCCGCGGCCGTCGTGGCGGCGGGCTCCCACAGCCGTGCCGGGTCGCCGGGCAGGCCGGCGGCCAGGACGGCGCGCCGCCCGCCCGGGCCGAGCCGGCGGCACAGCTCGTCGTACCGCCGGACGAGGTCCTTGCCGGCCTTGTACGGGGCGGAGCCGAGCAGGGCGAGGTGATCGTCGTGACGCGCGCGACCGGGGAAGCCGGCAAGGACCAGGGCCGCGACGGGGAGGCGGACCCCGGTCAGCCGGGCGAAGGCCTCGACCGCCGCGGGCTCGACGGTGACCGGGCCCCGCTCGGCGAGCAGCGCGGCCAACCGGGGCAGGCGCGCGGCGTCGTCCTCCTCGACCGTGACGTCCGCGGTGTCGGCGGCGCCGTCCGGGGCGGGCGCGGCGGCCTGCTGGACGAACCAGGCCGTGCCGTCCCGGACGGTGCCCGACGCCAGCGGGTGGCCGGCGGCGCGGGAGGCGGCCAGGGCCTCCGGGGTGGCGCGGCCGGTGCGCCAGGTGCTGCCCCGGACGGCGAAGGGCTGGCCGCTCCAGGTTTCCAGCAGGGCGACGAGAGCGACCCGGTCCGGGTCGGGGGTGGTGGCGACCGCGGCGCGCCAGGCGGCGGCGTCGATCCGGCCCAGCAGCGCCTGCCAGGCGCCGGGGGCGGCGGGCAGGGCGAGGACGCGGGTCTCGTCGTCGATCTCCCCCCGCAGGTGGCGGCCGTCGGCGGCGACGGCGGTGAGCAGCGCCGGATGGGGTGCGGGTCCCGGCTCGTCGTGGCGCGGCCGGGCGTCGGGCAGCAGCCCGTACAGGGCCGGCACCATGACGGTGTCGGGGATCTCGGCGGGCAGGGCCACCACCGGCCCGGCGCGCATCACCGCGACCTTGCGGGACAGGGCGCGGCGGCGGCGCAGCACATCGGCGGCGAGCACGGCGGCGCGGGCCACGCCGGCCGCGATCCGGGGCTCCAGGGGGAGGCCGGGCGCGGTGGTGGGCAGGGCGGGGTCCGGTGCGCCGCGCAGGGCGGCGCCCAGGAGGTCCCGCACGGCGGTGTCGGCGACGGCGCGCAGCGCAGTGGAGGAGGCCGGGCAGCGGGGGGTGAGGAAGTGCCAGAACGCGGGCGGCGGGAAGGGGCCGGCCGCGTCCCCGAAGCCGGTGGTGCGCTTGCGCCCGGAGCCGGGGAAGCCCTGGGCCTGCCACAGGAGTGAGTTGTCCTCGGCGGCGTGGGCGCGGAAGGTCTCCTGGCCCGCCAGGACCGCGTCCTCGCCGCCGGCCGGCATCCGCAGGACCGCCCAGGGGCGGCGGCCCCAGCGCCGGCTTCGGTACGTGGCGCTGCGGCCGTCGATGCCCTCCAGGACGAACGAGGTGGGGGAGGGGCCCGCGTACGGGGTGCGGTACAGGACGCGGCAGCCGACGAGTCGGCCGTCCTGGCCGAGGGGGGAGTCGGGGGCGCCCGGGGGCAGGGCGGCGAGGGTCTGGAGGTCGCCGAAGTACGCGGTGCCGGGCGGGAGCGGGGTCGCGGTGTGGAAGGCGGGCAGGTTTTCGTGGTCGGCGGGTCGGGTGCCGCGCGCGGCGGGCGTCCGGGTGGTGGGGGCGGCGAGGCGGGCGCCCGTGGCGGGGTCGACCGGCGTCCAGCTGTTCGCGGCTCCGAAGACGTCGGCGGTCCACATGCGGTGACCGTCGCTCATCTGGACGTCGCGGGAGCCGAGGCCCTCGCGGCCGCGGGGTCGCAGGACGCGTTCGCCGTCGTGGCGCCCGCCGCCGTCCGGGGTCTCGAACTGGTAACCGAGGCCCCCCTGGATCATTCCGCCGTACCGGCGCAGGCCGAGCGTCTCCTCCGGCTCGAAGACCTCGTCCGGGAGGTCGGCCCAGAAGGCCCGTTTGCCGAAGGCGCTCCCGTCGCAGCTGCCGGTCCAGCTGACGAGGAAACGGCCGCCGACGTAGTGCACGGCACTGCCGGCCGCGTCGTCGGGGAGGCGGAACGTGCAGGAGGCGCGGGTCCCCGCGTGGTCGACGGCGACGGCGCGGTCAGGGCCGTGGACGGTGAGCACGGGCCAGGTGGAGGTGACCCCCCTGACCTCACCGGGGCCGAAGCCGGCGACGGCCTCCTCCAGGGCCGGCCAGCCCCATTCCTCGGGGAGCCCGGCGCGTAGGGCGCGGGCGAGCGGGCCGGTCAGGTCGAGTCCGGCGAGCGCTTCCTCAATGCCGTCCAGGGCGCGCGCGGTGGGCCGGTCCAGCAGGCCGTCGAGCTCGCGGACGGCCTCGTCGGCCGCGGCCAGGCCGCCGCCGCGCAGGGCGTCGAGCAGGGCCTCGACCCGGCCGTGGACCTCGGCGGTGATGCCGGGGTTGCGGGGGAGGCGGGTGATCGCCGTCCCGGAGCCGCGCAGCCCGGCGTGGACGGTGCCCTCCAGACGGGGGCCGAAGACCGGGTCGGCGGCGAGCGCCAGCAGGTCGCGCCGCAGGTCGCCGTCGCGCAGGACGAGCGGCACGGCCGGGCCGGGGTCCTGGACGGCGATGCCTTCGGCGAGGCAGGCGTCGAGGAGCTCGGCGTCCAGTCCGGGCCACCGGTAGCGGTCCTCGTGCAGGGTCAGGGGTGCGGCGGCGGCCCGCAGCCGCGGGGCGAAGCGGGCGAGTACCTCGAACAGCTCGTCCGGCAGCGGCTGCCGGGTCACGCCGCCCCCGCCGACGGGGCGGTGCGAGTAGCGCTCGGTGTACCGGCCGAACCAGGAGCCGAGACCGCCCCGCGGGACGATCCGCCCGGCGACGGCGGCCTCGACGGCGCCACAGTCGAGGAGCAGCCGCAGCCAGGCGGAGCCGTTGCCGCGGGTCTCCGGGAACAGGTCCAGGAGCAGCGCGTCCGTGGCGTCGCCCTGGGGATGGGCGGCGAGCAGCTCACGGGCTGCGTCGAGCAGGCGGTCGGGGACGGACTTGCCCTGCGCCGCGCCGACCACGAGGCCCAGCACGCGGGCCTCCTCACCGGGGCCGAGCCCGGCGGCGCGGGCCGAGAGCCGGACGCGGCGGCCCAGGTCGGCGGGGAGGTCCCCGGGGGACGCGGCCCATGCGCGCAGGACGCGTACGTACTCCTCGTGCGCGGCGGCGGGCTCCAGACGGCCGGCCAGCCAGGCCTGGTGCTCGCCGAGGGCGGCGGCGGGCAGCGCCCCGCCGGCGGCGAAGACGAGCACGTTGGCCCGGTGCCAGTCGGGGTCGACGGCGAGTCCGTGGCTGCGTTCGGCAGTTCGGGCCAGCGTGTAGGCGCGGGCGGCGGACCGCGCGTGCCAGGCGATGAGCCAGTGTCCGACGGTGTCCCAGAACCAGGGCAGGTGGGCCGGGTCCAGCCCGCGTACGCGCCGCTCCAGGCCGTCGACGAAGCGGCCGGGCTTGTCGTACGCCCGGGCGATGGTGCTGCCCACCTCGTCGAGCAGGCCTTTGGAGGTCTCCTCGGCGGCGGGGCCCCGGGTGCGCGCCCAGTCGGCGTAGGCGGTGGAGGAGCGCGGGTCGGCGGGGGGCGCGATCTGGATCTTCATGCGCCGATCCTGGCAGGCTCCTGTGACACCGTCCGCGGCGGGCGGTCACCGGAACGGCCCGGGCACGCGATCGTCCGGCCGGGGCTATCGAGGCTCCCGGTCGGCAGGCACCCCGTTCGTGCAGCGGGCCACCCGGCACCATCGGCGTTCCGTGTACACCTGCTCCGGCTCAGCGGGTGTACACGCGCGGCCGGGGTACGTACGCGGCCGCCACCAGCAGCACGACGGCCGACGCGACCAGCAGCAGCCCGGCAACCGGCCAGCCCGCGTGGACCCAGGACGCGCCCGCCAGGCCCCCCGCGAACATCGCGCCCACCGAGGCCGCGCGCCGCGCCGTCGCAGCCGTTCCACGGGCGAGGAGGGCGTCGTGGCCGAGGGCGGATCCGGCCATGAGGGCGGTCACGGCCCGGGTGACCAAGGTGGTGGGCAGGTCGGGGACGCGCACCCGCAGACTGGTGACGTTGCGGATGCCCATCGCAGCCGAGAGCACGGCGATCGTGGCGAGGTGGCGCGCGGTGGGGGCCCGGTGGAGGGGATGCAGGCCCCAAGCCGTGCCGGCGGCGACCGCCACCAGCAGCGCCTCCACCACCAGCGCGATGATGAACCACCGGTGCCGGTCGGTCTCCAGCCGCGTCTCCAGGCGGGCGCCGATCACGGTCCCGACGAGGAACGCGCCGAGCGAGACCGCCGGCGCCACCACGGACAGCCCGCCCTCGCCGACCAGCCCGAAGCCGAGGAAGAGGACGTTGCCGGTCTGCATGGCCGTGAACACGGGCCCGAGGGTGAGGAGACTGGCGGCCTCCACCAGCCCCGTGGTCACCGTCAGCACCACCATGTACGGAGCCAGCGCCGCAGCCGCATTCGCCTGCACGTCCCCTCCCGGGCCAGGGGCCCGCCCCGACGGTGACCCGCACCCAGTGTCGATGCCGGCGGCCCGCCGATCCCCGCCCCGTACGGCGCGTCGCGCCGCTCACCGCACCTTCGGCGCAAGCCCGACCCTGAATGACGTACAGTGTACGTAGAAAGGGAGGGGAACCATGACCATGTCCTCACGACCCGTCAACACGTCCGTGCCGAAGACCGCCTGGGTGCAGCCGCCCGGCAAGCCGCCGCTGTCCGCCCGGTTGATGCGGGCGACCTGGCGCGGCCTGCCGGCCAAGCGCCACGACGTCGGCCTGCAGCCGGGACTGGAAGTTCCCGCTGCCGACGGCAGCCCCCTGGTCACCGACCACTACTTCCCCCGCACCGAGGGCGACTTCCCGACCCTCCTCGTACGCTCCCCGTACGGGCGGGGCCTGCCCTGGGGCCCGATGTACGGCGTGCTCTTCGCCGAACAGGGCTTCCACGTGGTCCTGCAGAGCTGCCGTGGAACCGGCGGGTCCGGCGGTTCGTTCCACCTGTGGCGGAACGAGCCCGCCGACGGCCGGGCCACCGTGGCGTGGCTGCGCGAACAACCCTGGTTCGACGGCCGCCTCGCCACGATCGGCCCCAGCTACCTCGGCTACGTGCAGTGGGCCCTGGCCCTGGAGCCCCCGCCGGAGCTCAAGGCGATGGTCGTCCAGGTCGGCCTGCACGACCCCCACGCCCTGTTCCACGCCGGAGGGCTGCTCAACCTGGACACCGCCCTCGCCGTCGGCGCCGGCATGACCTACCAGCACCGCGGCACCGGCCCCTTCCTGAGGGCGACGATGCGCCTGCAGCGGCGCCTGCCCGCCATCACCACGGCCCGGCCGCTGCGCAGGGCGTACGAGTCCGCGCTGGGCGAAGTTCCCTGGCTGGACGAGGTGATGGCGCACCCCGACGCCGACGACCCGTACTGGGCCGGGGCGTCCCTCGCCCACGCCGCGGACCGCACGACCGTACCGACCGGCATCATCACCGGATGGCACGACGTCCTGGCCGACCAGGCGTTCGAGCAGTACGCCAGGTTGCGCCGGGCCGGCTGCGAGACCGCCCTCCTCGTCGGCCCCTGGACCCACACCTCCGCCCTGCAGCAGGGCTGGCCCGAGGTCTTCGCCGAAAGCCTCGCCTGGCTTCGGGCCCACCTCGACGGCGACCGCTCAGCCACGCGCCCCAGCCGCGTACGGGTGCACGTGGGCGGGGCGCAGCAGTGGCGCGACCTGCCGGACTGGCCGCCGGCCGCGCCCGACACGGCCTGGTTCGCGGCACCCGACGGCCGTCTCACCGCCGACGCGCCGCCCTCCGCCGAGCCGGCACCGCCGACACCCCCGGCAGTGGCGGCGTTCCGCTACGACCCGGCCGACCCCACACCCTCCGTCGGCGGCCGGCTGCTCTCCCGTACCGCCGGCGCCCGGGACAACCGCCGGCTGGAGGCCCGCGACGACGTCCTGACCTTCACCGGACCGCCGCTGACGGCACCCGTTGAGGTCCTCGGCCCGGTTGCGGCGCGGCTGACGATCACCACCGACACGGGCCACTGCGACGTCGTCACCCGCCTGTGCGACGTGGGCCCCGACGGCCGATCCACCAACGTCTGCGACGGCGTGGCCTCCGTCCGGGCCGTTGTGGGCCGGCCGTTCGAAGTGACCGTGGCCATGAGCTCCACCGCCCACCGCTTCGCGGCCGGCCACCGCATGCGCTGGCAGATCAGCGCCGGCGCCCATCCCCGCTACGCCCGTCATCCCGGGACGGGCGAACCACGCGCCGACGCCACCGAGTTCGTTCCGACCGGCATCACGCTCCACACGCCGTCGTCCCTCCACCTCCCGGGATCCTGAGCCGCCGCCGGCGGCAGCAGATGCCCTGAGGACGTGGCGCCGAGGGGCTAGGGGGACAGGGCGACGCCGAGGGAGTCGGCGGCCAGCGGCTTCGGGGCGCCCTGCTCGTAGAAGACGTCGAGCGCCGTGATCACGAACCCTGCGGCCGTGAGCATGCCGACCGTCGGACGGGTGAGGTGGCACCCGCCGAGCAGCCGCTTGTTGACCGGCTCCAGCCGCCGCTGCCAGCGGCGTACGCTCTCGTCCTCCTCGGGGGCCAGCCCGTGCTCGATGAAGTGCAGGGTCCCTCCGGGCTTCAGGACGCGCCGTACCTCGCGCAGGGCGGCATCGGCGTCGGGGATGGTGCACAGCGTCCAGGTGCACAGGGCGGTGTCGAACGTGCCGTCCTCGAAGGGCAGCGACTGGCCGTCCAAGCCCGCCCTCCGCACGGGAACGGGCGACGCCCGCACCCGGTCGCGGGCGAGCCCCCACCCGACGTCGGAGGGCTCGACCGCGGCCACGCCGGTGACGGCCGCGGGGTAGAAGGGGACGTTGTGCCCCGAACCGAAGCCGATCTCCACCACTTCACCGTGCAGCCCCGCGCACACGCGCCGCCTCAGCGGCCGGGCGATCCTCGCCCCGCAGGCGGTGTTCACGATCCGTGGCACGACCCGGTCCGCGTACCAGCCCATCGCGGCCTCCAGGTGTCGTCTTCAGCATGGCACCGTGGTGGCCGCCACGCCCGCCGGACGTCAGCCGAGGGGGCGGCGGGAACCGTCCCGCACGCGGAGCGTGCGCCGGGCGATCTCGTCCAGGTCGACGGATCCGGGTGCCGGCCGACGGTCGCGGCCTGACCGGGCCCGCCTCCTCGGCACCCTCCAGTCGTACGGGCTCCGAGCAGGACGCACCCACCCCACGGTGCGGACCGCCGCCTCCCCCGCGTGGGGGAGGCAGCCGGTGCGCGCGGAGGACGCGGCCCGACCGCTGCCCACCGCAGGCTGAACCCATGCCGCGAACCGGAAACCCCTTTCCGACCCCGACCCCGACCCCGACCCCGAGCCCCGAAGGAGCGCCTGGCCGCGGCGGTCACCGCCTGCCTCGGCGCCCTACACCGTCAGCAAGGTGGACCTGGCACGGAAGGGGCTCGTGGCCTTGCTCGTCGGTGCCGTGTGGGCAACGGCCTGGGCCATCGCCACGCTGTCCGCTCTGCGTGCCGGCCGCCCGGCCGCACCGTGAGCCGGCGCTGCGCAGGCCGTGCGCCGGGTGGCGGCCGCCGCCGGCCGGCGCGGGGGATCCTGGCCGCCGCATGAGCTGCGGGACACCGGCCCCGCGCGTCGCGAGGGGCCAGGCATGACATATGTAACGGCCAGTCAATGTGACCTTTCCTCCTGGAGGTTGAGAGGCAGCGGTGGGCAGTTCGTCCCGGTGGACGACGAAGGAGGCGGAACGCGCCGAAAGAATCGAGGTGTTCATGATCACCAGTGCCCGTGACCCGGGCCGATGCCCCAGGAGCCAACCGTGGACCACCCCCACCCCGGCCGTCCCCGTCCCCGTCGGATGCGCCGTGCGGCGGCGGCGAGCGCCGTCGCCGTCGCCCTACTCGCCGGCCTCGCCCCCGCGGCGGTCGCCGCGGGCCCGGACACCGCCGTTGCCGCCGCACCGACCGCCGGGCGCCTCGACCGGACGGAGCTCGACAAGAAGCTGCGGGCGATCCACGAGGCGGGCATCTACGGCGCCTACTCGGCGGTCCGGGACGGGCAGACCCGCTTCGACGGGGCGGCGGGCTTCGCGGACGTGGACACCAAGCGGCCGGTCCGTGCGGACTTCCGACACCGCGTCGGCAGCGTGACCAAGACCTTCACCGCCGTCGCCGTGCTCCAGCAGTCCGCCAAGGGCCGCATAGACCTCGACCGGCCGGTGGGCGACTACGTGCCCGAGCTGCTGCCCGGTGAGCGCGGCCGCAAGGTGACCGTACGCATGCTGCTCAACCACACCAGCGGCATCAACGACTACATCGGGGACGCCTTCCCGTCCCTCCTGAAGGGCACCACGGAAAGCCTCGACGAGCACCGGCTCCGCACGGTGCGCCCGGCCGAGCTGATCGGGTACGGGGTGGCCCGCCCGCAGCTCAACGAGCCCGGCGCCGACTGGCGCTACTCGAACACCAACTACCTCCTCCTCGGCGAAGTACTGCGCAAGGTCACGGGCCAGGACCCGGAGCGGCTGATCACCCGGGACGTGATCCGCCGGGCCGGCCTGAAGAACACCTACTTCCCCGGCACCGACCCGAAGATCCACGGCCCGCACGCCCGCATGTACGAGAGCTTCTACGGGCTGATCGACCCGCCGCGCGACTACAGCGAATACAACATGACCTGGGCGGGCACCGCGGGCGCACTCGTCTCGACCACACAGGACCTCAACACCTTCTACCGCGCGCTTCTGAAGGGCGACCTGCTGCCCCGGACCCAGCTCGACCAGATGCGCACGACGGTGGACGTGAAGGACGAGACCGGGAACGTCGTCATGCGCTACGGCCTCGGCATCTACTCCCTGGACACGCCGTGCGGACCGGTGTGGGGCCACAACGGGGGCGTCTTCGGTGCCGGGACGGACGTGCTGTCCACCCCCGAGGGCAAGCGGCAGTTCGCGATCGGCTACAACCTGATGAAGTACCAGCGCCTCAACGAGGCCGGTACGGCCTTCCTCGACCACCCGGCGGACGCCGCGATGAAGGCCTACCGGGACCAGGCCCTGTGCGGCACCACCGCCCAAGCCCCGACCCCGGCTCCCGTACCGGCGCCCGCTCCCGCACCCGACGCCGAGCGCGGCGCGGCGGGACGGCTCCCGTCGCTCGTCGACGCACCGGCGGCCGCGCTGGCCGCCCCGCGCGTCGCCCGGCAGCGCTGACCCCCGCCGCGCCGGGCGCCGCGTTCACCGCCCCGCGCCCCGCGCCCCTCGTCCCGCGCCCCGTGGCCGTGCCGAGCGGGCCGCGGGGCGCGGCCGTTTATCCCGGGGCAACGGGGAAAAGCCGAGGAAGTGTCACCTGACCCGCTTTCACCGTGAACGGGGAGCCTCCATGAGCCATCGTCCCTCCATCTCCACCTGCCTAGCTGCCGCCGTCGCGGCCTTGTCGGCCGCCGCGCTGGCGGCGCCGCCGGCCGTCGCCGCGGACGGGCCCGCGTTCCTGGACGCCCGCGAGCTGCCCCGGCAGGCCGGCACGGCCTGGCATGCCGGACCGGTGACCGCCGGGGTCCCCGACCCGCTGCCGTTCTGCGTCGGCGAGGCGCTGCCCGGCGCCACCTCACGGCACCGCGCGTTCTGGACGGACGTCGACACCAACGCGGTCCAGGTCACCGTCGTGGAGCGCGACGAAACCGCGGCGCGCTCGCTGGCCGCGCTGCTCGACGCGGCGGTCGAGGGCTGTGCCGAACGCGTGGAACAGCAGGATCCCGACGTCAGCGCCGAGTGGCGCGATTTCGGCCGCGTCGAGGCCGAGGAGGGTGCGCGCGTCCAGGGCGTCCGGACCACGCACGCGTGGGCCGGCATCGACGTCCACCTCTTCGCCGTCGGCCGGGACGGACGGACGGTCACCGTCGTGCACTGGGGGCGCATGGGCACCTTCCGCGACGCCCCCGTGAGCGCCTTCAAGAAGACCACCCGCACCGCCGTGAACAAGCTCCACCGCGGCTGACCGCACTGCCGCGCCGTCACCCCGTACGGAATCCCGGCCCCGGCCCGCGCCGGCAGGGGCTGGGTTATCGTCCCGACATGAAGATCATCGACCTGGGTATCGGCGACCCGCGCCTCGACACCGACCTGCTTCCCGTCCTGCGCGAGCTGCGCCCGCACCTCACCGAGGAGCTCTTCCGCCAGGTGTACGAGCGCGGCCACGCGCAGGGGCTCCGCTTCACCGCCGCCTATACGGACGGCGGCACGTGCGTCGGCGCGGCCGGCTGGCGCATCGTCGACACCACCAGTGTGGTGCGCAAGCTGTACGTCGACGACCTGGTGACCTCCGAGTCCGCCCGTTCGACCGGTGTCGGCCGCGCGCTGCTCGCCCACCTGGAGGCCCGTGCCCGCGCCGAAGGCTGCCACGAGCTCAGCCTGGACTCGGCCACCCACCGCACCGGCGCCCACCGGTTCTACCTGCGGGAGCGCCTCGACATCGTCGCCTTCCACTTCACCAAGGCGCTGGAGCCCCTGGAGGGTTAGAGGGCCGCAGCGGCCGCACCGGCCGTCGGCCGTCGGTCGACGGCCGGGCGCGTGGTGCGCAGGCATACGACGGGCCCCGCCCGAGGGTGCGTCCGGGCGGGGCCGGGGGCCCTTCCGCGGGGGAGGGGGAGGGCCGCCGTGCGCACAGCATTGCACTGTTTCCGGCCATGCAACAGGGGGGTTGGCCGGAAAGGGTCATCACCCGTGTGGTGTGTGCGCAGTGAGCGGCCGTCCCGGCACCCGGCGTTCCACGCCGGTCGTAGGAGCGGCGACCCGGAGCACCGGCCCCCCGCCCGGCCGCCCTGCAACCTGACGTCCCGTCAGTGCTGCCCCGACGAAGCCACCGCCGGGTGCTCCGACTTCCGAGCGCCGCTACTGGGCGCAGTGGTAGGTGAACTCCACCGCGGCCGTCCGCCGGGCCGGCTCCAGCAGCTCCAGCTGGGCCTTGGCCGGGTAGCTCCCGGTGCCCTGGAAGGTCCACAACAGGTGGAGCCGGGCCTCCTCCTGGCCCCGGACAACCCGCTCCGTCAGCCGCTCGGAGCGGGTGCCGTCGCTGCGGACCCAGCGGTAGGCCAGGGTCCCGGGGCGGCCGTTCGTCCGTACGTCGGCCACCACGTCGGCGGTCCCGCCGCAGCCCGGTCCGGCCGCGTCGGTGGTCACGGCGATGTCCCGTACCGTGACGCCGGGACCGTACTGCTGCCAGCAGAGGTACCCGAGGACGGCGACCAGCACGGCCCCCGCGAGGGCGTACCGGCGGAGCCCGCCCCCGCGCCGCCGCGTGGGCGCGGCCTGCGGCACCACCGGGAACGGTGCCACGGCGGCCGCCGTCACCCCGGGCCCGAAGCGCAGCACGGAGCCGTCGACCCGGTCGGGGGCGACGTCCGGCTGCGCGGCCGGAGGGCCGCTGACCCAGTGGCTGCCGAGGACGGTGGCGCTGTACTCGTCGTTGTTGCTGCTCATCGGATCTCGCACCGCCTGATCAGGAATTGCTGCACCGCTGCCCCGTTGCCCGCCGCGGGCGTGGTCGTGGCCCGTACGCCCCAGTAACAGCCTCCGCCCCGGAACGTGAGGGTCCTGGCGGTCGCCGCCGTGGACGAGGGGAAGGACATGGAGCCTTCGGAGGCGCCGAGCGTGCCCCGTGCGTCACTGCTGAACCACTCCAGTCGGACGGTCGCCGGACCGGAGGCGTCCACGGCCAACGACACCTGCGCCGCAGTGAAGTCGCTCTGCCGGAAGGAGGTCACGCTCACCGACCGCACCTTCACCCCGGGGGAGGGGGACGGCGAGGGGGGAGGCGTGGTCGGGGGCGCAGGCGTCGGCTGCGGGCCCGGCGGCACGGCCGTGCCCGAGGAGCCGGGCCCCGGCGACGCACCCGCGGAAGCGGACACCGAGGCGGACGGGGACGCGGACGGCGAGCCCGAAGCACCGGGCGAGGCCGAAGCCGACGGGGACCCCGAAGCCGTACCCGAAGGGGCCGGGCCGCCGGTCGGCGGAGCCGCGCTGGTCGTCGCGAACGAGCTCAGCGCGGCCGCCCCACCCGTCCGGTCCGTGGCCGCCGCCTGGGTGAGCACCACGAGCAGGCCCAGCACCAGAGCCACGCCCGTGCCCAGCCAGCCGCGCCGCCCGGGCGCCCACAAGGAGGTCGTGGCGAACGCCGTGGCCGTGGCCGGCGAGCCGCCCGCCGACGGGAACAGCAGCGGTAGCAGCGCGGCCAGCGCCGCCAGCTTGCGCTGGCCGTGCTCCTCCCAGTCCGGGCCGTACGCGGAGCAGGCCACGGCCTCCAGCTCGGCGACGAACGCCTCGGCATCCTCCGGCCGCTCCTCCGGCCTCTTCGCCAGGCCCCGCCGGATCAGCGGGCGCACCGGCTCGGGGGCCTCGGACTCGGGTACCGGGGCCTCGACGTGCTGGAGCGCCAGCTCGGCGAAGTTCTGACCGGGGTACGGCTTGCGCCCGGTCAGGCACTCGAAGAACGTGGCCGTCGCCGCGTACACGTCGGCCGCCGGGGAGGCGGGCCGGCCCTGCCACTGCTCCGGCGCCATGTACGCGGGCGTTCCGGCCACGCCCGGCGTGGCCCCGTGGTCCGTGGCGATGCCGAAGTCCACCAGCTTGGACGAGCCGTCGGCCGCGACCAGCACGTTCTCCGGCTTGTAGTCTCGGTGGACGACCCCGGCCCGGTGCGCGGCCGCCAGACCCAACAGAGAGCCCTTGAGGACGACCAGGGCCGCCTCGGGGCCCGTCTGCCCGGACTGCTTGAGCAGCTCGCGCAGCGCGATGCCGTCGACCAGCTCCATCACGATGGCTGCGCCGTCGGGCGCCTCCACGTACTCGTACAGCCCCACGACGTACGGCGACCGGAGGCCGCCGAGCAGCCGGGCCTCGGCCCGGAAGCCCTGGACGAACGCCGGATCGCTACGCAGCCGGTCGCTGAGGTACTTCACCGCGACGGGAGTCCCGGTCCCGTCGTGCACGGCCAGCACGACCCGGCCGCTGGCGCCCGAGCCGAGCTCTCTGGTCTCCGTATAACCGGGGACCCCCCACGCCTTCATCTTTCCGCCCCCTTGTCCGTGGATGCCCACCCCCGAAACCCGGGCGAACGAACACGGACGGCCCGCGCCGTGCGCGGCCGCCCGCCCGAACGCGGGATCGTCGATGGGGGTGGCGTCGTCATCACTGCCGTGCCACGCTGCCGCGTACGGCACGGCGCAGCGCCGGGCAACCGTGCCCGGCCTGCAGCGGGTCATGATAGGGGCAGCCGGTGACAGCCGCTGCGGAGGGTCTCCGCCGAGCGCGCACACGGGCCGGGCGCGCACGGTGCGGGCGGACAGGCGCAGCCCCGGCGCGGCGAAGCCGTCGCTTGTCCGGGACAGTTCCGCTGCCCAGTATTGATCGCCAGTGATCTCTCACGGCGTCGCCGCCGCGGCGATGGCGAACGGACGAAGGGGAGCGGAATGACATCCCGCAGGGGCCAGGGACCGAGCATCGCCGTACTGGCGGACGACCTCACCAGTGCCGGCGACGGCGCCGCACCCTTCCGCCGGACCGGCCACGACGCCCGGATCCTCTTCCGCCTCCCGGAGGCGGAAGCCGGCTCGCCCCGCGGGGTGACCGCGGTCGACCTCGGCACGCGCGTCGCCGCCGAGGAGGACGCCGTCGCACGGACACGGCAGGCCGCGAGCCGGTTCGCCGATGCCGATGTGCTGCTGAAGACCGTGGACTCCACCCTCCGGGGGCACGTTGCGGCGGAGGTACGGGCCGCCCGCTCCGGGTCCGGGCGGCGGGCCGTGATCGTCGCTCCTGCCTTTCCCGCCGAGGGCAGGGTGACCGTGGGCGGGGTCCAGTACGTACGGGGCGTCCCGGTCCACGAGAGCGAGTTCGCCCGCGACCCCGCACATCCCGTTCGGTGCTCGGACCTCGCGGAGCTGTTCCCGGACGCCGTCCCGGCCGGGCCGGACCAGGCCGCCGAACTGCCCCGGCTGCTGGGCGCGGGCGCGGTGGTGGCGTATTCGGCGCAACGGGACGCCGATCTCGACCTGCTCGTCGCGAGCGTTCCCGACCCCGACGAGGTGCTGTGGGTCGGCTCACCCGGCCTAGCGGCTGCTCTCGCACGGCACTGCGCACGGGCCGTGGCCGCGCACCAGCCCGTTCCCGGTCCGGCTCGGCGGCCGCTCGTCGTCGTCGGCAGCGCCAACCCCGCCACCCGACGGCAGCTGGACCTGCTGTGCGACCGGGCGGACGTACGGGCGGTGGCCGCCACCGAAGACCCGGCGGCGGTGGTCGCCGAACTGAGCGGCACGACGGCCCCCGTGCTCGTCCTGCACACGCCGGACGAGCGCCGACCGCGGGACACCGCCCTGGCCCTCGGCCGCTCCATGGCCGACGCCGTACGGAAGCTCGTCGAGGAGGACCGGGTCGACGCGCTCGTGCTCACCGGGGGCGAGACCGCCGCGGAGGTCCTCGACGTCCTCGGCGTCACCGGCATCGGCCTGGCCGACGAGCCCGAACCCGGCGTGGCGCACGGAACCCTGCTCGGCCCGCCCTCGCTCCCCGTACTGATCAAGGCGGGCGGCTTCGGCGACGTCAACACCCTCGTACGCCTGTGCCGTCTCCTGCGACGGCAGGGCGGTTCCTGACGGCACGACGGGCCGCCCCGGCACCGGGTTCGGCCGGCAGCGGGGCCCCGATGCACCGTCAGGCGTTCGCCCGCCCGCCGTTTGGCCCCGTTCCGATTGCCCGGCCACCCCGGATCTCCTGTGATGGGTCGGGGCGTTCCTGACGTCCCGTCGACTCGACCTCACGGAGGATTCAGTGGTGGCATTCCCCCGATGGTGCGCAAGCCTGGCCACGACGGCAGGGCTCACCGGTTCCGTTCTGCTCGGCGCCCTCCCGGCCGGTGCCGTGGAAGCACAGGCGGCAACGGTCAGCCGATTCCCCGTACCGGCAGAGGCGGTCCCCCCACCGGCACCCGGGCGGGCGAGCGACGGCGAGGAGAACAAGAAACGGGAGGAGGGCAGGAAGCACCGGAAGGAGAAGGGCAAGGACAAGGAGAAGGGGAAGGGGAAGGGGAAGGGGGAGGACGGGAAGAAGGGGAAGGAGGGGAAGGAGGAGGACAAGGAGAAGGCGAAGGCGAAGGAGAAGGCGTCCCGGCCCGGCTCGCAGGGGCAGACCGGGGCGAAGGGCAAGACCGGTTCGGATGGCAAGACCGGGGCGAATGGCAAGACCCGGCTGGAGGGCAAGACCGGTTCGGATGGCAAGACCGGGGCGGACGGCAAGACCGGTTCGGATGGCAAGACCGGGGCGGACGGCAAGACCCGGCCGGAGGACAAGACCGGCTCGGAAGCGGAGAAGGGCCCGGACACCAAGGGCACGTCCGACGCCGAGAAGGCGCGTTGCCTGGGACTGGTGCCGTCGCCCTACCCGTACGCGCACACCGAGTTCAAGTGCAACGACTGGCGGTTCGGCCCGGCCAAGCTGCCGAAGAACGGGGTGCTCGGCGCCGTCCTCAGCGACTACCAGCGGTTCGGTGGGCTCACCCCGGTGGAGTTCCTCAACAAGTGGTGGGACCCCACCGCCGACAACGGCCTGGGTTCCTACGCCTACCCGAACAGCGACGGCTTCGCCAGGGACGCCAACGGGCAGGTCATCGCCACGGAGCTCACCCTCCGGCCCGGACAGCTGCTGGACCGCTTCGGCGCCGAGTTCGGGAGCTTCCTCGCACCCGCCGGCACCAAGTACGGCGCACGCTCGATCCCCCCGACCAACCTCAACACCCAGGACCCCCGCTACCCCTTCGACTACCACCTCTACCGGGTGAAGAAGCCGACCCTGGTCTGCGCCGGTCCCACCCTCCCGTGGTTCGAGCAGCCCGGCGAGGGCGTGCAGTACGTCACGACCGTGCGGCCCGGGCAGGGCGACTCGTACTGCCCGCACGTTCAGACCGGGACGCGGGTGAGCGACCTCGTGAGGTCCGGCAACCTGGAAAGGGCGAACTGACGCCCAGCGTCGAAGGGAGGACCGGGGCATGGACCGCCACGGGCTGTGTGAGGCACTGCGTGCGGCCGGGGTTCCCCCCGGCCTGTACGAGGTACCCGACTGCCCCGGTCCTCCCGGCCTCCCCCGGCCGGAGGCCCGCCTCTACCTGGAGGAGCGGGCCGGTGAATGGGTGGTGGGCGCCGAGGAGCGGGGTGTGCGAACGGTGCTGGACCGGTTCCCCGACGAGGACCGCGCCTGCCGCAGCCTCTACGCCAGACTGACCGAAGAGGGGCCGCCGCCCTCCCCGCCCACCCCCGACGAATCCGAGCTGCTGCTGCACGACGGCGAGGGCATCCAGCGCCGCGCCCGTGAACAACTCGCCCGGGCCCTCCGCGCCGCCGGCCGGCCGACCGAGGGCGATGCCGACGGGCGTCCGCCGGGGCCGGTACCAGGACGGGGGCCGGATCCGGGGCCGTGACCAGGGCCAGGGCCAGGACCGGGCCCGGACCGGGGCCCGACCCGCAGCGGCACTCACGGTGGCGGCGCACATGGCGGAGGCGTCCCCGGGTAGGCGCGGCCCATGGACACAGACCGCATGCACCACGCGGCAGCGGCGGCCGGCCCGGGGCCGCTGCTGACGGCCGTGGAACACCTGGAACGGGCACCGTACGCCGATCCCTTGATCCGCCTGCTCCGCCGGGCCGTACGGTCGGTGCCGCTCGGCCCGGTGCGCGACGCGCTCCACGGCCGCCCGCTCGGCCATCCGGCGCACCCCCTGCTCGTCCAGATCCCCATCGGGACCTGGCTGTCGGCGGCGCTGCTGGACCTCGTTCCTGGCCGGCGCGGCGCCGCACACATCCTGGTCGGCGCCGGGCTGGCCGCGGCGGCGCCCGCCGCGGTGTCCGGCTGGGTGGACTGGGCCGAGCTCCCGCCCGAGCAGGCCCGCACCGGCCTCGTGCACGCCCTGTGCAACACCGCCGGGGTCGTGCTCTACGCGAGCTCCTTCGCGGCCCGTACGCAAGGCCGGGTCGCGCGCGGCAAGGCCCTCGGGATGGCCGGGCTCGCCACGGTGGGCGCGGCGGGTGCCCTGGGCGGCCACCTGGCCTACCGGCAGGCCGCCGGCGCCAACCACGCCGAGCAGGTCACGCACCTGGTGCGGGACGGGTGGCACCACCTCGGAGCGGTGGCCGCCTTTCCCGTGGGCCGGGCCGTGCGCGCCCGCGTGGACGGGGTGGACGTACTCGTCGTACGGGAGAGCGGTGGCTCCGTCCACGCCCTGGCCGACCGCTGCGCCCACATGGCGGGGCCCCTGGCGGAGGGGGAGGTCGCGGACGGTTGCGTGCGGTGCCCCTGGCACGGCAGCGTGTTCCGCCTCTCGGACGGTTGGAACGTCGAAGGCCCCGCCACCGCACCCCAGCCCGCCTTCGACACCCGCATCGTGGACGGGCACGTGGAAGCCAGACTCCAGCACTTCCACCGCCCCCGTCACCAACCGGAGACCGACGCGGACGCCTGACGGCGCGGACGCCTGACGGCGCGCCCGCACCGGCCGAGCGTCCGTTTGACCCTGCCCCGGAAGGGCAGACGCAGCACGCACCGAGGGGCGCCCGGAAGATGCGAATCCCTGCGGAACCGGACGGTCACCGCGTGAAAGCACGAAGGAACGAAGGAACGGCCCGATGGACGACATGGATCAAGGAGGCGCCGGAGGCGCTCCCCTCGACGACGAGACCCCGCAGAGCCGGCGCAGGCGCCCGACCGTCCGAGGGGCCGGCAAGCCGTCACCAGCCCCTGATGCGCCCGCTGCCGACCCCGCAGCGGCGGCAGGCAAGGACGGTGGGGCCGGCGACGCGCTCAGCCCGAGCCCGCGGGCGCAAGGGGAGTCCTCCCGCAGAGGCAGCCGAGAGTCACGGCGGTGACTCCGCCCAGCCCTCGGGACCGACGCCGCGCCACTCGGCCACCTCCGGATCGCTGAGGTCGAGGGCCTCGGGATGGTCGACGCCGGCTTGACGGAGGAGCCCGACGACGTCGCTGGGTCGGTCCGCGGTGCCGAGGACGAGGCCTTCGTAGCCGACCTGACGCCGGCCGCGCTCGTCGGGCGGATGGAGGACCAGCTTCGGGGAGGTCATGGCCCCACCCTCGCCGCTGGGCGGCCGGTCCGCACTTCCTCGCCGTCCGTAGGAGCCGGCCCGTGTCGGAGGTTCGCCCGCATCGGGGCGGCGAGAGGAAGACAGAGCGATGAGCGGCTCCGCCCACACATCCGACGGGCTACGGTCCCACGGCAGTGAGCCGCCGGGCCGGTGCCCGAGGTCTGCCCCGGCGGCCGGAACCGGGGAGGCGGGCCGTGACCGGCGACGGTGAGAGTCCGTACCGCGGGGAAGGACCCCACCGCGGCCGCGGTAGGGGTAGGGCCGACGCCCCGGCCCTGGACGCTGCCCTCAGCGGGACGGTCCTGCGGACGGGCGCGTCCGCCGGCGCCCTGTACCTCTGGGACGGCGATCGGAACCTGGGGCTGGCCCTGGTCTGCGGTGTGTCGGAGGAGGTGGTCCGGCCCTGGTTCCGGATCTCCGCGACGGCCCCGACTCCCGTCGCCGCCGCGGTGCGCGAGGACCGGTTGGTGTGGGTCGGCTCCCAGGAGGACCTGGCCCGCGAATACCCGAGGGCGGCCGTCGGCCTGCCCTACCGGTTCGCCCTGGCCGCGGCGCCGCTGCCGGGCCGTAAGGGCGTCCGGGGCGCTCTGCTGCTGCTGTGGCCCGCCAGCCATCCCCGCAACGCCGGTCGCCGCGAGCAGCACCACATCACCGCGGCAGCCCGCCGTATCGCCCGGATCCTGGACGCCGCGGGGCCCCTGCCCCCGGTGCCCGAGCGGCCCCGCGTCATCCCGGTCGAACCGTCCGGTCCGCTGCGGGGCGGCCGGGCCGCGCAGGCTGCCGCCGACTGGGTCGAACGCCTACCGGAAGGGGCCGTGGCCCTGGACCTCGAAGGCCGGATAACGTTCCTGGACGGCACCGCCGCCGCCCTGCTCGGCCGCAGCGCCGCACAGCTGCTCGGAACCCGGCCCTGGCAGTCCCTGCCCTGGCTCGACACCCCCCTCGTCGAGGACCGCTACCGAACCGCCGTCATCAGCCGCGATCCGGTGGAGTTCACCGCCCGGCACCCGCCGGACCAGTGGCTGCACTTCCAGCTGTACCCGGACGCCGGCGGCATCAGCGCCCGCATCACCCCCACCGGCCGCCCCGCGACGACGCCGCAGCCGGGGTCGTCGCCCGCAGCCCCGCCGCACCCGCACCGGACTCCGGCCGGACCGCAGACGGGCCGGATCTACCAGCTCCTCCACCTGGCAGCCGCCCTGACGGAAACCGTCGCCGTCCGCGACGTCGTCGACCTGGTCGCGGACCAGGTCCTCCCCGCGTTCGGCGCCGACGCACTGGTCCTGTCCGCCGCCGAGGCGGGCCGCCTGAAGATCACCGGGTACCACGGTTACGACCCGGCCACCATCGAGCGCCTCGACGGCCTGCCCCTGGACACGGAGCTGACGCCGGCCGGGCAGGTGCTGGCCGACGGTGTCCCCGCCTTCTTCGGCGACGCACGGGAGATCGCCCACGCGTATCCCGGTGCTCCCCGCATCAGCGGCAAACAGGCCTGGGCCTTCCTGCCGTTGATGATCTCCGGACGCCCGGTCGGCTGCTGCATCCTCTCCTACGAGCGCACCCACACCTTCACCGCCGACGAACGCGCCGTCCTCACCTCCCTGGCCGGTCTGATCGCCCAGGCCCTGGACCGGGCCCGCCTCCACGACGCCGCCCACGACCTCGCCCACGGCCTCCAGCAGGCGCTCCTCCCGCACTCCCTGCCCGCCGTGCCCGGTCTGGAGGTCGCCGCCCGTTACCTGCCCTCCGGCCACGGCATGGACATCGGCGGCGACTTCTACGACGTCATCCGCCTCGACACCGCCACCGTCGCGGCCGTCATCGGCGACGTCCAGGGGCACAACGTCGCCGCCGCCGCACTGATGGGCCAGGTCCGCACCGCCATCCGGGCCGCCGCGGGGGCACCGCCCGGCGAGGTGCTCGCCCGCACCGGCCGCCTCCTCGCCGACCTGGACACCGATCTGCTCGTCTCCTGCCTGTACGTCCACATCGACGTCGCACACCGGCTGGCCATCCTTGCCGCCGCCGGCCACCCGCCCCCACTGGTGCACCGCCCGGGTACCCGCCCCCACCCGGTGGACCTGGACCCCGCACCCCTCCTGGGCGTCGGAATCGACACACCGTGCCCGGTCACCCACCTGGACCTGACCCCCGGGACCCTGCTCGCGCTCTACACCGACGGCCTGGTCGAGAAGCCCACCGCGGCGGGCATCGACCCGGAGCGGGCCACCGCCGAACTGGCCACCGTCCTCGCCGCACACGGCGGAGCCGACCTCGACGACCTCATCGAGCGCCTCGTCCACGGCCAAGACCCCGCCTTGCCGCAGACCGACGACATCGCACTGCTCCTCCTGCGCATCTGACGGCACCGGCCAGGTCGCACTCGCCGCCCTGACTCCGCGGGGAGAGCAGCGGGCGGCGACGTCGGAGCGGTGTCCTACAGTCGGGCCGCATGACCACCCTGATCACCTACGCAGGCCAGGGCGCACCCGGCGCGGCGGTCACCCGTATCGGCGGCGTGCCCCTGGCCGTGCCCGGGACGGCATGGCCGACGTGCGCCGACTGCGCCGGCCCGTTGAAGTTCCTCGCGCAGTTCCTCCTGGACGAGTCCGGTTCCGCCCTCGCCGGTGGTGGCAGGCGGCCGGCGCACGCGCACGTGCTGGCGCTGTTCGCCTGCCAGAACCGTCCGGGCACCTGCCAGGACTGGAACGCCTCCTCCGGCGCCAACGCCGCGCTGCTCCTGCCGGCCCGGGGCCTGCGCCGCATGGCGCGGCCCCGGGGCCGCGCCGTCGACAGCGAGAAGCTGCTCCTCGGCGCCACCCACGCCGCCGAGCCGCACACGGCGGACGAAGCGGGCTACGAGGGCGCCTGCGCCGCCTGGGCGGCCCGGACCGGCCGGCCACGCAACCACGTCCTCGGGCAGCTGGGCGGCACGCCGGCCTGGCTCCAGTACGACCAGACGCCGGCCTGCCCGACCTGTGTCGAGCCGATGCGGCTGGCCGTTCAGCTACAGGAGGGGCCCGACCCCCTCACCGCCATGAACTTCGGCACCGGCCGCGCCTACGCCTTCACCTGCGCACCGTGTGGCGAGGCGGCGTTCCTGTGGCAGTGCTGACCGACCGACCGACCGACCGACCGGCCGCCCGTACGCCCACCCTTACGCCGGCGCGCGCTACGCGGGAGCCCCGGACGGAGCGGCGGCAAGGCGACGGAGCCGTATCCGCTCCCCGTCGAACACCACGGTTTCGCCGGGGAGGATCAACAGACCCGTGTCGCTGTCCTGGCACGTGCCGTCGATGCGGCGGACCTGGACGGCCGGGCCCAGGACTCCCGCCATGAACACCGTCGGGTCGATCTCCCACCCGTGACGGGCCAGCCAGCGCTCCAGTCCCTCGCTGTCCGCCGTCTCCGCCCCGCGCGGCCACGTGTACGTGCTCGCCATGCCTACCCCCTGTAGCTGGTCGGATCACCGCGGCAGATGGTGTCACCCGCCACTGACACCCGCCCCGCATTTCGGCGGCCCGTCCGGTCCGCAGCCGGGGCCGTTGGCTGCGCCTCAGTACTGAAGTAGGTCCAGTAGCCTGGAAATTGCAGACTTAAGCCCCTGAACAGGCTTCGATTCCTCACTCAACGTGTGTGTGCGACACCACTCGGACACGCCGGCGCACGTCCGCTGCTGCGGCCCGCCGGGGGATCCTCCCTCCTTCGGCGGTCATCCCGCCGGGCGCGCACCGGATGCCTTCCTCCCCACGGCGCGTCACGCTGCGGTCAACGGCAGCCATCACCGCACAGACGAGGACCGAGCCATGTCCCACCTCCGGCGTATCGGCGTCATCACCGGCGCGGCAGTTCTGCTGCTCACGGCCACGGCCTGCTCGGCCGGCAAGACCACCCTGGGGACGCTCACCTTCCGCGGTCATGACTCCCCGGTCGAGCTCACCTACTCGAACACGCCCGTCCAGGGCTGCCACAGGATCCGCCTTCCCCACGGCGCGGCCCACGTGGAGAACAACAGCATGCTCGACGTCATCCTGTACCGGACCCCGGAGTGCGGGAGGACCGACAAGGCCCCCGGGATCTACGTCCCCATGTCCAGCGCGAACGTGACCGCCCCCGGCACGCTGCCGTGGCGCAGCTTCTCGGTCGTCCACTGACCGCCCGACCCGTCGACTGTTCGGCCGACGGCCGGTTCCGGGCCCGGCCCGGGACCGGGCCGAGCCCGTCGCCCTGACCGGCGGACCCACGAACCCACGAACCGCGGGGGAGCCCTGTTCAGGGGCAGCTGGTGGCGGGCCGGTCGTGGACCAGGGCGCAGATCATCTGCTCGCCGCGGCGGCCCGGGTAGGCGGTGCGCACGGCGGCCTGGAAGTCGTTCCACTGGCGGCCGATGTCCTGAGCGGCCAGGTCGGTGGCGCGCCGGAAGTTGCCGTTGCCCGAGCGGCGCGCGGCCGGGGTGTCCTTGGCGAGGGTCCCGTTGTGCTGGACGCGCCCGTCGCAGTCGGCCGGGAAGGTGCCGGTGGACTCGAACTCGGGGTAGCAGCCGGTGCTCAGGTCCTCGGGTACGAGCGCTGCGGCCTCCCCGGTCCAGGCGGCGTCCGCCATGGTGCTGTAGCGGCCGACGGCGAGGAACGGGGCGATGGTGGTCCGGGCCAGGCCGGGCGGGTTGGTGACGCCGACGGTACCCGTGGTGCGGTCGGACCAGTTGCTGTGGGAGTAGAAGTCCTCGATCGGGTGCCAGCCGCGGCCGAGATGTTCGAGCACGGCGCACTTGGCGCGGTCCGGCCTCTCGTTCCAGGTACAGGGAGACCCGAGGTCGGTGCCGCGGGCGCTGACGCGACCCTCGGCGTCGACGAGCCCGTCCGCGGCGCGGACGGCGGCGCGGAAGCGGGCGAGCGAACCACGGATGCAGGCCAGGAGCTCGGTGGTCGCCTCGTCCCTGGTGCGCGGGTAGCCGGAGGCGTGGCGCGGGGCGAGGTAGTCGGCGTTGTCGCAGTGCAGGACGCCCAGCTTGAGGTAGTCGCCGCGGTCGTTCGCATTGACCGCCCCCGTGCGGGCGTCGGCCATCTCCGTCAGGGTGCGGGGCTCCCACGGCAGGGCCGACCTGGTGATCGTCTCGTGGTGGCCGCCGGTGAAGGCCCGCGCGGGAGAGGGGGCCAGAACGGTCGTGGCGGCGACCGCGCAGGCCGACGCGACGACCGCCGTCAGCGGGCGCCGCCGCGGAAGTGCGGGGACGAGGAGCACGCGGGCCTCCTGGCGGGACGGAGCCGGCCCCGGCCCCAGGATCACCCGGTTCTCGGGGTACCGCATCCGCGGGGAACGACGCCCCTCAGCCCGTGCCGCCGAAGCTCCAGGCCTCGATGTCGCGGTAGTGGATCGGCCCGGGGCCGCGGCCGAAGTTGCTGCCGACCAGGTGGAGGCGTTCGGCCGGCCAGGGGCGGCCGGTGAACCCGGCGAGTCGGGCGGCGGCCTCCACCGCGCTCGCCGAATCGGCCCGGCGGGACCGTGCCAGCGTGAGGTGGGGGTTGAGCGGCCGGTCCTGGAACGGGACACCGCTTTCCTTCACCAGGGCCCGTACCTCGGAGGCGAGCAGGTGCAGGCCTTCAAGGTCCCCGTCGATCCCGCTCCACAGCACCCGCTCGTCGAAGTGCCCGCCGCCGCGCAGGCCCAGGTGCAGCGGCCGGCGCGCCGCCGCCAGCCCCGCGAGCGGCGGCTTCAGGAGCGGCACGGTGGCGGCCGGGACCTCGCCCAGGAAGGCGAGGGTGATGTGCCAGTCCTCGATGCGGTTCCACCGCATGCGGGGGTACGCGCCGTAGGCGGGCCGCAGCTCCCGCTCCAGCTCTTGTTTCGCGTCGTCGGGCGGGGCCAGCGCTATGAAGACGCGGATGGTCTCGGCCTGAATCTCTTCCTTCACGAGAGACTTCGTACCGTGTCCGGGCGGGTCCAGTCACTTCCTGCCTCCTGCCTGCGGGGGAGCAGCTGCCGCACCGAGGTCCTGTCCGTCGTCGGCGGGGGCGGCTATCGTCCCCTGCCGAGGATGCTGCGGGCCGGACGTGGGGGAGGGCGCCGTGTCGGTCGGGCGCAGGAGGAAGACGCCGCGGCTCCCGCCGCGCTGGTTCATCCGCCTGGTCTGGTCCCTGCACCGGGGGGCGTACCGGTTCTTCGGCGGCCGGATCGGGCTGTGGCGGCCGCGGGCCCGCGGCTGGGGTGCGCTCCGGCTGACGACGACCGGACGTCGCACGGGCCGGCAGCGGGGCGTGATCGTCGCGTACGTCGAGGACGGCCCGCACCTCGTCGCGCTGGCGATGAACGGCTGGGACGCGGGTGAGCCCGCCTGGTGGCTCAATCTCCGGGCGCACCCGGAGGCGACCGTCGACCTGGCCGGCGGGAGCCTGCCGGTACGGGCCCGCGCCGCGACGGGCGGCGAGCGGTCGCGGCTCTGGGCCCGCTGGCGGCAGATCGACCCGCACCTGGACGCCTACGCGGCGCTGCGACCGTCCGAGACCGCAGTGGTGGTCCTGGAGGCGGTCCTGGATCCGGGACCCGAGGAACAGGCCACAGCGCGGAACGATTGACCGTCCCGACGGGACGCCGCTGGTCGCCCACCTGCTGGGGAATGTCATGATCCTGCCCATGACGGTTCTCGACATCCTGGCCGGCCTGGCGAAGACGGGCCGGTGGGGACCCGTGGCCATCGGCGCCGACGTGAACGAGCTGGTCGCGGCATTCGGCGAGCCCTGGGACGCCGGATCCATGAGCCGGAGCCGGCAGTGGCCCCGGCTCTTCACCTACGGCGACCTCGAACTCAGCGTCTGCCGCTGCCGCCGGGTCAATCTCATCTGCGTCCAGGCCTGGCGCGACGCGATCGCACTGCCGTCCTCGGCGGCCGGCAGGACCCGGTCCCACCCGGCCGCACTCACGTACGGGGACGTCGCGCGCGCACTCGACCGGGCCGACTGCGCCTGGGAACCCCAGGCGTCCCTCACCTTCGGGACCCAGAGCGCACTCATGGCGCTGCCCAGCAGGGCGAGCTTCGTCTTCGAGACCTTCGAGGACGAGGACGAGGACGACACGGGGGACGCCGGGGGCGAGGAACCGATCCTGCACACCATGGGGCTGCCGGGCGACCACCACACCTGTCCCGCGTGATCGGGCGCGGTCCGCCTGCTGGACGAGTCCGCCCGGAGAACCTGGCGGACGGGGCGGCGCAGGGCGACCGCGACCGGCCGCACCCGCGCGCGAGGGTCGGCACCGGCCACCCCGGCAGCGGCGGCCACCGCGTCCCGCGCGTCCTCCTCCCTCTCGAAGACCGCACCCCGACCACCACCTACGCCCGCTGGGACCGCATCGCGCACATCCGGACACAGCTGCTGCCCGTGGTCCTTCAGCGTCTGCTCGGCACCCGCCCCCCAGCTGTCGAACGCTGGGCTGCCGGGGCCGTCAGGACCGGCACAAGCAGCCGGGGTGGCCCGCCGCTCAGACGGCTGAGATCGGTTACGCAGCACCCGCCTACTCGGCGGGCTGCCATCATGCTCGGATGGCCCACGACATCGTGTTCTTCCTCGCCCCCGATGACGAGGCTGCCGCTGCGACGCGCCTGCCGGGACCTGGTGAGGCCTTTGACTCTGTGACCTGCCGTTTTATTGAGCCGGACAGTGCCATTGCCGAGTGGGACATGTACTTCGAGGAGCCTTCGGCCGAGGCCCCGCCGCCTGAGCGGCTCCTTGGGTGGGCGTGGCCGGAGTGGGTCACCGCCCCTTCGAACGATGGCGTTGAGGTGTTCGCCCTGCCGCAGCGGCTGACCCGCGCGCTGGCCAACGCGAGCTCTGCCGAACTCGAAGAGCTCGCAGGCCGCTGGACCACGCGGCTCTGGTCCGAGGACGGGGACGACATGACCGACGATGATCTGCTTGCGGTCCTGCAGGAAGTCGCCCGGCTCGCGGCGTCTGCGGTGAACACGGGTGGCGGCCTCTACAGTTGGAGCTTCTGACCGCCCACCTTCGAAGGTGGCTCGCGTTCGACGCCGCTGTGTGCCAAGAGCTCGGTCCCGCTGGCGTCGACGTCGAGTACAGCGTGAAGTGCCACGAACGGTCTGCTGCGTCGATCATGCCGGTGCGCAACCGCTCGTCGCGGTGCTGGGCCGAATCTCAACAGCTCCGGCGAGGCCGAGGGACCTGTCAGGCGGCCTGACGGTGACGACGATCCGGGCAGCGGCGGGCCCCTCCTCCCGGGAGACCGTCCACCACGGGTACGCGCCACCCGTACGTCCACCGCACGCGGATCCGCGGGTGGGGGCCCCTCCGCTCCGAGGCCCCTGGGTCACGGCGCTGGCCGAGCTTTCCGGACGCGCGTCGCCGGTGCGGCTGGCGGCCGCACCGGCCGGGGCGGCGCACCCGGCGTACGACGTGGAGGTCCGCGGCACGTCGCGGGGGTGCGGGGGCAGCCGTGCTCCGATCCCGCCCGGGCCGCCCAGTGCGTCCTTCTCCGCACCGGCCGGGTCCCCCGGCGCCCGGTGCCCGCGGCCTCGCGTCCCCGTCGGAGAGACGGGGTCGACGAGTCGGCGCCCCGGCCGGCGGCGGAGCCGGCGTCGCCGCGAGGGAACGTGAGACGGCGGCCGTGCGAGGTCCTCCACGGTCGGGCGCCGGCGCGCCTGCCCGACGAGGCGAACCGCATTGACCTTCGAGTGGGTTGAAACCCGATGATGCCGACATGCCACATCCCGATCTGATGCCCATAGGAGTCTTCGCCCGACGCAGTGGACTGACCTCCAGTGCGTTGCGCTTCTACGCGGACTCCGGACTGCTGCCCCCCACCGAGGTCGACCCGGCCTCGGGCTACCGCTACTACGGCGCCGACCAGGTGGAGCGGGCGACCGCACTGCGGCGGCTCCGCGAGATCGCCATGCCCCTCACCGCCGTCGAGGCGGTCCTCGATGCCGGGCCGGACGAGGCGTCGCAGCTGATCGACGAGCACGTCGCACGGGTCCTCGGGCACGCGGTGGCGGCACAACGCGCGGCCGTACTCATCAAGTCCTCGCTCGGCGACGCGCCGACCGTGCCGATCGCCGCGCTGAAGGGCCCCGTACTGGCCGACGCGGTCGAGCAGATCCTGACGGCCACCGCACGGGATCCGGACCTGCCGGTACTGGGTGGCCTGCGCATCGAGGTGGACCCGCAAGAGGTCACCCTGACCGCAACCGACCGCTACCGCCTCTCCACCCGCACCTTGGTTCCGGTGGAACCGGCGACCGCACCCTGGGCCGCCACGGTCGACGGGGACGAGCTGCGGGCCGCGGCCGCCGAGGTCCGCCGCAGCCCCCTGGTGCACGTCGGAGCGACGCCGCACGGCATCCGCCTCCGCATGGCGGACCGGGAAGACCGGCACTGCAGGCTGCTGCCGGACGAGTTCCCCGACCACCGGCTGATGCTCGCGTCACTGCCCGGGGCCACGACCCGCGCGACCGTCCCGAAGGACCTGCTGCTCCGTGCCCTGGAGGAACACCCCGACGAGCACCTCACGCTGCTCGTGACCGGCCGCGGCGTGAACGTCCTTACGGCGAAGGCCGACCAGGAGCACCACGACGTCCTGCTCCCCGCCGCCGTGACGGGGGCGCCCCTTCGGATCTCCTTCCGGCTGACCACGCTCTATCCGGCCGTCAGCACGGCCATCGGCCCCGACGTGATGCTGGACCTGCGGGGCCACGACCAGCCGGTCACGATCCGCTCCGCTGACCGCGGCGACCTCACCACTCTGACCATGCCGATCGATCCGGCCCGCACCCCGGCCTGAACCCGACGACGAGGACGAGAGCCACTGCCATGACCGCCACTCCCGCCCCCAGCCCCGCCCCGGACCCAGTCCCCGCCCCCAGCCCCGACCCGACCATGGAGGCCATCGGCCGAGCCGTCACCGCGGGACGGGCCGGCGACATCGGCTCCGCCCGCCGGAAGCTCCTCGACCTGTGGTCCGCGACCGGTGTCACCGGCGACCCGCTGCACCGCTGCACCCTCGCGCACCACCTGGCCGACCTCTACGAGGACCCGGCCCGCGCACTGGTCTGGGACGTCCGCGCCCTCGATGCCGCCGACGCCCTGACCGAGCAGCGCCTGCAGGAACACCACGCCGGGCTCCGCACCGCGGGCTTCTACCCCTCGCTGCACCTCAACCTCGCCGACGACCACCGCCGACTGGGGTCCTTCGACGCCGCCGCCGAGCACATCGGAGCGGCCCGGGAGTACGCCCCCCGTCTCCCGCAGGACCCGTACGGTGATCTTCTCCGTACCGCCATCGGCGAGGTGGCCGCCGCCATCGCCGCGCGGGACACCGACGCGCGGGCTCCGGCCTCCCGAGCAGGCCGGTGACCGTCCTGTACGACCGGTACGTTCGCCCGCATGACGCTGCCGCAGGTCTCCTGGAACGCTGCTCTCGCCCGCCGCCTGGCCCGCCAGTCACTCGACCGTCCGGATCCGGCGTCCGGCTCCGCGGGGATCGCGGGCGTGGCCGGCGCGATGATGGGGGCGCACGCGCAAGTGCTCTCCGCCGCGGAGCTCTCGCTCGGGCTGCGCCTGGACGGCGCGACCCGAGTCGACGTCAGGACCGCCCTGTGGGACGACCGTACGCTGGTGAAGACGTTCGGGCCCCGGGGCACCGTACACCTGCTCCCCGCGGCCGACCTGCCCTGGTGGACCGGCGCGCTGGCCGCCGTCCCCGCTCCCGCCACAATGCCCGAGCCGGTGCGGATGACGTCCGAGCAGACCGACGCCGTGATCGCCGCCATCGCGGACGCCCTCACCGGCGCCGAACTCACGGTGGACGAGCTGACCGAGGCGATCGTGGCCCGGACCGGGCCGTGGGCGGGCGATCCCGTGATGCCGGCCTTCCGGACCATGTGGCCCCGCTGGCGGCAAGCCGTGCACACCGCGGCCCACCGGGGCGCGCTGGTCTTCGGCCCGGACCGGGGGCGCAGGGTGACCTACACCCGCCCGAAGTGCACCCCGCAGCCGGCCCGGACGTCCCTGGACACCCTCGTGGACGGCTACCTGCGCGCCTACGGTCCGGCCACCGCACGCGACTTCACACGCTGGCTCGCCGCCCCCGAGGCGTGGGCGGACGGGCTCCTCCGGCAGTTGGCCGACCGGGGCCGGATCGAGGAGGTCCTCTTCGAGTCCGAGCCCGCCTGGGTGGCCGCCGGCGACACGGACTTCCCCACCGATCCGCCCCGCGGCCTGCGCCTGCTGCCGTACTTCGACGCCTACGTCGTGGCCGGCCGCCCGCGGGAACGGCTCTTCCCGGGCGCCGCCCGCACCCGTGCCCTCGCCGGCGGCCAGGCCGGCAACTACCCCGTCCTGCTCCTGGACGGCGTGGCCGCCGGGGTCTGGCACCAGCGCCGCTCGGGCCGCCGCATCGTACTCACCGTCGAGCCCCTGACTCCGCTGGGCCCCCGCGACCGGCGGCTGCTGGAGGCGGAGGCCGACCGCACGGCGGCCGTCCTGGAGGGCCGGGCGGAGCTCACGGTCGGCCCGGTGGCGGTGGGACCGCACGCCTGAACCCAGGGCCACCGAAACGCTAGGCCGACCCCGAGGCGGATTCGAGCAGGATGATTTCCTTCGTCACGCCGTCCGCTTCCTCCCTCCGGTCCATGAGATTCAACTGGTCCCGCAGGGCCGTGAGCGATGAGACGAGAAGTCGCTCACGGCCCGATTCCAGTTCGCACAAGCGGCGTGCGGCACTGACGGATTCGGCCCGCAAGGCCCGGACTATCTCGGGCCGGTCGGCGAATTCCCCGCTGTACTTGATGAGGTCGACAGCCAGGCGGGACAGGTATGCCAGCGGGCTGACCTGCACGAGCACCCGGTAGGCCGCCACACGCTGACGGACCGTGGGCTTCCCCGACCCCAGGAGGGAAACCCTGGCTCGCAGCACCGCATCGTGATTGATATTCGCCGAGTGATTCATGACTGGAATTCTGAAAGCCCGACAGCCCCCGAACAAGGCCGAGAACCTGTGCTCTTCGCCCTACGAAAAAGCCGTCAGACCTGTCATGATGGATACGTCATCACCCCTGCGTCCTCCCCGGGAGGAGCCGGCTCACCCCCGCTGGTGCCGGGCAGCCCGGTTCGAGCAGCGCGAGGCCGATCAGGGCCGGCCCGTCCGCGTCGTGGTCCCCAGCCAGCTGTGACCGGAGGCTGGAGCGGTCGTTCGTGCTCAACGGTGGTCGTCGCGGGGCCCGATGGCACTGCGCGCCTCGCGCCTCGCGCCTCGTTCGCCGTGAGGACCACCGACGCCGCCGCCTCATGGGTGCGGGGGCGGATCCCCGCGAATTCACCTCCTGGTTGGTGAGCGGTTCTCGTGCGGCCGCCCGGCCGCGAGACCGTGTCGCCCGCCAATCCAACTCCCGTACGAGAGAAGGACCATGACGACACGTCCTGTGGGGCGCGCCATCGCGCTCGCCCTGGGCGCGGTGCTCGCCGCCTCGTTCGCGCTGCCGGCCGAGGCCCACGGAAGCAAGGCCGTTCACCCCAAGGCCGAGACCCGGGCCCTGTTCGACGACGCGGCGGGCGGCGACGCCAACGCGGACGACCCGGCGATCTGGCGCAACCCCACCGACCCGGGCCGCAGCCTGGTGATCGCCACCGCCAAGCAGGGCGGCCTGCGCGTCTACGACCTGCACGCCGAGGAGGTCCAGTCGGTCCCCGCCCCGGCCGGCCCCGGCACCGACGACGCACCCGGCCGGTTCAACAACGTCGATCTCGTGCACGGCCTGCGCGTCGGCGGCGCGCGTGCGGACGTAGCGGTGGTCAGCGACCGGGGCAACGACCGGCTGCGGATCTACCGCATCGACCGCGACCGGCCGGGCGGCCCGCTCACCGACATCACCGACCCGGGCGCGCGACCGGTGTTCTCCGCCGACCAGGGCGAGATCAACGAGCAGGCGACCGCCTACGGCCTGGCCACGTGGACCGACCGGAGCACCGGGCGGTCCTACGCGCTGGTCAGCCAGCGCAGCCGCACCAGGATCGCGCTGCTGGAGCTGGTCACCACCCGTTCCGGCACGGTGGACTACCGTCGCGTGCGCACCCTGGACCTGCCGTCCTCCTTCCGGCTGCCGAACGGAACGACCTGGGCGCCCTGCGCCGAGCCCGGCGAACTGCCGCAGGTCGAGGGGATGGTCGTCGACCCGGCGAACGGCACGCTCTACGCGGGCCAGGAGGACGTCGGCATCTGGCGCATCAAGGCGGACCTCACCGGAACCCCGCAGCTGATGGACAAGGTCCGCGAGTACGGTGTCCCCGGCACGTACGACGAGGCCACCGAGGAGTGCACGCCGGGCACCGACCCCGGCTACGGCGGCAAGCACCTCTCGGCCGACGTCGAGGGCCTGACCCTGCTCACCCAGGCCGACGGCGACGGGTACCTGCTGGCCTCCAGCCAGGGCGACGACAGGTTCGTCGCCTACGACCGCGAGCGCGACGAGGACAACGAGTACGAGGGCGACTTCCGGATCACCGCGGCCTCGGCCGTCCTCGACGGTTCGGAGGTCTGCGACGGCGCCGCCGCGCTGAACGCACCGCTCGGCGACACGTACCCGAAGGGCCTGCTCGTCGTCCAGGACGGCCAGGAGGCCCCCGGTGACGGCGACCGCGAGGCCACCGGCTTCAAGTTCGTCGACCTGGCCGACGTCCTCGACGTCCTCGACTGAGCCCAGCCCGCTCCCACGCCCCGCCGTCCCCTTCCCGCAGGGAGGGCGGGGCGTTCGCCTCCCGCCGCGACGACGGGAGCCGTCGGCCCCGCCCGCCGGCAGCGGTCCTGGTCCCCGGTCAGCGCCGGGACGTGGCCCGCCGGGGCGGCGCGATGCGTATCCGCTCCTCCTCGGGCGCGTTCTCGATGTCGTCGAGCTGCGCGACGATCGTGCTGCGCAGATCGTCGTAGTCCTCGAAGCGGTGGTCGTGGAACAGCGTGTAGCCCGTCCACATCAGGTTGGCGCAGACCCGGGCCGGCACCCTGCCGGTCCGGGCTCCCATGCCGACCAGCGCCACCGAGCTGATGCTGCCCGGCTGGGCCAGGTTCTGCCGGTGTACCGCCTCATCGCGTCCACCATGGAGCTGCACCAGCTGTATCTCGAACGCCTCTCCAGCGTCAAGGACGAGGGCCTCGTCCTTCCCGCGATCACTGGCGTGTTCGACACGCCGCTCTTGGGGTTCCAGGACGCGGTCGCCCCGGTGGCCCAGCTGCTGTCCGGGCTCGACCGGCACGTGGAGCGGTCCCACGAGTTCGGCAAGAGGCGGGCGGACGAAGCGGCCTGCGGCCTGTCCGCCGACGCGATCGCCGCCCTCTACCTGTACACCTGCGAATCCGCGTTCTACCGGGAGATCAACGCCGTCCTGCGCTCCCCGGACCGCGCCGAGCTCGTCCCGTACCTGCCCTGCCCTACCTGCGCCTGCTGTTCTCGGCGGTGTCGCAGCTGCCCGCCCGCACCGAGCCACTGTTCCGCGGGGTGTCGTTGGACCTGCGCGCCCAGTACCCGGTGGGCCGCACCGTGACGTGGTGGGGCGTGTCCTCGTGCACGCCCAAGCTCAGCGTGGCCCGCGCGTTCCTCGGCAGCCGCGGCAAGCGGACGCTGTTCGAGGTGGTCCCCGCCCGGGCGGTGGGCATCCGCAACTTCTCCGCCTTCACCGAGGAAGAGGAATACATCCTGCCCGCGGGCACGCAGCTCAAGGTGACGGAGGTCAAGAGCGAGCGCGGCGGCCTGTGCACCGTGAGGCTGACGGAACTGGAGGAGGGCCCCCTCGTGTCCTGACCGGGCGGGCCCGCAGGGAAGGGATCACAGGGTCTCGCTCAGCGAGTCCGCCAGGCGCCGCCGCGCCGCCCGTGTCGCCGGCAGCGCAGCGGCCGCCACCGCACCCAGCACCGCCCCGGCGATCACCGTCAGCATCACGGGCAGGGGCGGCAGCTGGGCGATCCCGGCGCCGATCCCGCTGGACGCCCCCTGCGCGTCCACCATCCACCGGCCGGCCAGCGCGCCCACCGTCGTGCCCAAGCAGGCGGACACCAGCGCGGTGAGTCCGGCAGCCGTGACGATCATGGCGCCGATCTGCCGGGGGGTGAGGCCGATCGCCTTCAGCGCGAGCAGGTCCCGACCCCGGTCGCGGACGCCCGTGCTGATCAACGTCAGTAGTTCGGTCAGCCCGATCAGCGCCAGTACCGCGACCAAGGCGGCGATCACCGCGCGCGCCGGCTCCAGCCGGTCGGCCGGATTGGGGGTTTCGCGGATCTCCAGCGCCCCGGCCGCCGTCCCGGCGAGCACACCGGTCACCGCCCGGGGGTCGGCGCCTTCGCGCAGCACCAGGGCGTGGTAGTCGGGCCGCAGCTGCGGATCGCGCTCCCGCAGGGCGTCGATGGTCGTGGTGATCACCCGGCCGCCGGACTCCGGTTCGACGGTGCGGCCGACGAGGTGCAGGATCTGCGGCCGTCCCGCGACGGTCATCCGCACCCAGTCGCCGACCCGGACGCCGAGGAGGTCGAGCAGCCCCTGCCCGGCCACCGCCTCGTCCGGCCCGCCGACCGCTCGCCCCTCCACCACCGCCGAGGGGTACGGGTCCTCGGCCGTGCCCAGTCCGCGGAGCGTGATCGTGCCGGTCTGACCCGGGACGAGCGCCGCCATCTCCGCTCCCGGATGGACAGCGGCGATGCCCGGGACCGCCGCGAGGGTCCTCTCCAGCTCCGTGTCCGACGGCCCGTCGGCCTGCTGGGCGCGTACGGTGAGCGCCGCGGGCAGGCCGACCGCCGCGGGCCGGCTGCGGAACTGGTCCAGCGTCGACCACGCGACGAGCGCGACCGTGATCAGGGCCAGGGGCAGGGCGAGCCGGAGCAGCGGTACCAGCGTCCGCCAGCGCCGCGGGAAAGCGGCCCGCCACCCCAGGACCAGGGCCGGGGGCACCCGCATCCCGAGCGCCCGCCTGCCGAGCGCGGTCATCGGGGCGGCGGACGGCAGCGCCGCCCGGGCCACCGGCACCGGCGGCACGCGCCCCGCCCGCCAGGCCGAGAGGCTCGTGGCGGCCGCGATCAGCAGCACGGCACCACAGGGAATGCCGATCATCAGGGCGGTGTGGCCG
>NZ_JBHWJJ010000083.1:0-35316 GCF_042732005.1 Streptomyces sp. NPDC059851
CAGGCCGGGCCCCGTGGAGGGGGCCCGGCCTTCCGTCCGTCTGGTCGTCCTGCGGCCTACAGGCCCTGCCAAGCGGGCTTGTTGGCGTAGGTGTGGCGGAAGTAGTCCGCCAGCTTCAGCTTGGAGGCGGCGGCCTCGTCCACGACGACGGTCGCGTGCCGGTGCAGCTGCAGCGCGGAGGCCGGGACCAGCGCGGACAGCGGGCCCTCGACGGTCTGCGCGACGGCCTCGGCCTTGCCCTCGCCGGTGGCGAGGAGGACCAGGTGGCGGGCGTCGAGGATGGTGCCGATGCCCTGGGTGATGACGTGGTGCGGCACCTGCTCCAGGTCGTCGTCGAAGAAGCGCGCGTTGTCGACGCGGGTCTGCTCCGTCAGCGTCTTGATGCGGGTGCGGGAGGAGAGCGAGGAGCACGGCTCGTTGAAGCCGATGTGGCCGTCCGTGCCTATGCCCAGCAACTGGAGGTCGACGCCACCTGCCCCGGCGAGCGCGCGGTCGTACTCCTCGCACGCGGCGACGAGGTCCTCGGCCGACCCGTCGGGGCCCATGAAGGCGCCCTCGGACAGGCCGAGGGGCTCGACGACCTCACGGAGCACGGTGGCCCGGTAGGACTCGGGGTGCCCGGCCGGCAGGCCGACGTACTCGTCCAGCTGGCAGACGCGGGCACGGGCGACGTCGACCTCGCCGGCCTTCACCTTGGCGGCGAGGGCCTCGTAGACGGGCAGCGGGGTAGAGCCGGTCGCCACGCCGAGCAGGGCGTCGGGCTTGCGGCGCAGCAGCGCGGCCATGGCCTCCGCGATGAGCTCTCCGCCTGCCTTGGCGTCCGGGACGATGACAACTTCCACGCGGGGCCTGCCGATCTGGAGTGCGGGTAGGTGGTATAGACCAATCTAGCAGAGCCGGGGCGGCTCCGGCCGCGGATTCCGCCCCGAATCCATGGTGGTGCCGATGCCCGCCCCCGGCCTCCCGACGACCCGCCCCCCGGCCTCCCGGTGGCCCGCCCCCAGCCCCGCGGCGGCCCCCGCCCCGGGCTCCCGGCGGTCCCGGCCCCTGCCCGTCGGCGACACCCGCCCCGGGCTCAGAGCAGGGCCAGTTGGAGGCCTCCCGTCGCGTCCAGGTGTTGGCCCGTCACCCAGCGGGAGTCCGGCGAGGCCAGGAAGGCCACCACGTCCGCGACTTCCTCCGCCGTGCCCAGCCGGTTGAAGACCGACCGGGAGGAGGCGTGCGCCCGCGCCGCCGGGTCCGCGAGCCAGCCCGCGTTCAGGTCGGTGTCCGTGATGCCCGGGCCCACCGAGTTCACGGTGATCGCGCGCGGGGCCAGCTCGGCGGCGAGGGACCGGGTCAGTGCGTTGACCGCGCCCTTCGCCGCGATCGTGGCCAGGATCGCCGGAAGGGCGATGTCCGGGGTGCCGGTGACGTTGATGATCCGGCCGCCGTCCCGCAGTCGGGCGAGCCCGTGCCGGATCACGAAGAACGGGGCCTTCGCGTTGAGCGCCTGCACCCGGTCGTACGTCTCCTCGTCCGTCTCCGCGATGCCCGCGAAGGCCGGGGCGCCGGCGTTGTTGACCAGGATGTCGACCTCCTGCGTGTGCAGCGGGTGGGCCTCGTACGCCGCCCAGAGCGCCTCGGCGTCCCCCGGCACCCCGAGCTCCGCGCGGATCGCGAAGGCCCGCCCGCCCGCCGTGGTGATCGCCGCGACGGTCTCCTCGGCCGCCGCCCCGTTGTGCCCGTAGTGCACCGCCACCAGGGCCCCGTCCTGCGCGAGCCGCCGTGCGACGGCTCGTCCGATGCCCCGGCTACCGCCCGTGACCAGCGCCGTCTTCCCCTTGAGCACGCCCATGGGGCGCCCCCCTTCGCTTTCGCTAGTGGTCGCTACAGAAAGGGACCGTACCAGATTCCATAGCGTCCGCTATAGAATCCGGGCATGGTGACCGGACAGCGCGGCAGGCCCCGCTCCTTCGACCGCGACGCCGCCCTCGACAAGGCGATGCTCGCCTTCTGGGAGAACGGCTACGAGGCGACCTCGATCTCCGACCTGACCGCCGCGCTCGGGATCGGCGCGCCCAGCCTGTACGCGGCCTTCGGGGACAAGCGGAAGCTCTTCGACGAGGTCGTGGTCGTCTACGGCGGCCGGTACGGGGACTTCGCGAGCGTCGCCCTGACCGAGGAGCCCACGGCCCGCGCCGCCATGGAGCGCATCCTGCGCGAGGCGGCCGAGGTGTACACCGATCCGGCGCACCCGCCGGGTTGCATGGTGATCAGCGCTGCGGTCAACACCACCTCGCAGGAGGTGGCGGACGCCCTGCGCGAGCGGCGCGACGCCAATGTGGCGCTGTTCGAGAGCCGGATCCGGGCGGACGTCGCCGCCGGCGCGCTGCCCGCGGACACGGATGCGCGGGCGCTGGCCCGGTACGTGACGTCGGTGCTCCAGGGGATGTCGCAGCAGTCGCGTGACGGGGCGACCCGGGAGGAGCTGGAGGCGGTCGCGGAACTCGCGGTCCGCGCCTGGCCGCAGTAGCGGATTCCTCTGGGCCACGGTGCCGGGGCGGGACCCTCAACCCGCCCGGCACCGTAGCCCGGAGTACTTACGGCCGGCGGGTGTGCGGTTCCCGGCGGCCGGTTGGGAGGTTGCCTGCGCGGTCAGGGCAGAGCGCGTGGCCCACCTCGATCCGTCCTCCTGTGCGGGGAGGGCGGAAGCTTACGTCAATTGTGGACTAGACCATTCTGTTCTGTCCATCCAATGTCCGGGTCCGGAAACCCGTGACTTCCTCCAACAGTACGCGGAGTGGGCCCTTCCTGGGTACTCCCGAGTAGTCGCCGTGGGGAAAGTCATGGCCCGGGCCCGAGGTACGCTCGCCACGTGCCCTCCATGAACGACCTCGTACGCCAGCACACCGCTCTCGGTGAAACCGACCTGGAGTGGCTCCACCTGCTGGTCTCGGAGTGGCAGCTGCTCTCCGACCTCTCCTTCGCCGACCTGGTGCTGTGGGTGCCCACCCTCGACGGCACCCGGTACGTCTCCGTCGCGCAGATGCGCCCCAACACCGGCCCCACCTCCTACCAGGACGACATGGTGGGCCACCTGGTGCCGCGCGGCCGGCGCCCGCTGCTGGACGCCGCCCTCGACGAGGGCCGGATCGTGCGCGAGGGCGACCCCGAGTGGCGCGAGGAGGTGCCCGTCCGCGTCGAGTCCATCCCGGTGCGCCGCGAGGGACGGGTCCTCGGCGTGATCGCGCGGAACACCAACCTGCTCACCGTGCGTACACCGAGCCGGCTGGAGCTGACCTACCTCCAGTCCGCCTCCGACCTGGCCCAGATGATCGCGGCCGGGGCCTTCCCGTTCCCCGGGCAGCAGGTCGACATGGACGCCTCCCCGCGCGTCGGCGACGGACTGATGCGGCTCGACGCCGACGGGGTCGTCACGTACGCCTCGCCCAACGCGCTGTCCGCGTACCACCGGTTGGGTCTCGCCTCCGACCTCGTCGGGCAGCACCTGGGCACCATCACCGCCGAACTCGCCCCGTCCCGCGGCCCGGTGGACGAGGCGCTGGTCAAGCTCGCCAGCGGCTGGGCCCCCCGCGAGACCGAGATCGAGGGCAACGGCGGTGTGATCCAGCTGCGGGCCATCCCGCTCAAGCCCAAGGGCACCCGGATCGGTTCCCTCGTGCTGTGCCGGGACGTCACCGAGCTGCGACGTCGCGAACGCGAACTGATCACCAAGGACGCGACCATCCGGGAGATCCACCACCGGGTGAAGAACAACCTCCAGACCGTGGCCGCACTGCTGCGGCTCCAGGCCCGACGGATGGATTCGGAAGGCGGCCGGGAGGCGCTCAACGAGGCCGTGCGCCGCGTCGGTTCGATCGCGATCGTGCACGAGACGCTGTCCCAGAACCTCGACGAGCGGGTGGAGTTCGACGAGATCGCCGACCGCGTGATCGCGATGGTCGCCGAGATCTCGCCGGGCAAGGTGGACTGCCGGCGCATCGGCCGGTTCGGGATCCTGGACGCGGAGGTGGCCACTCCGCTGTCGATGGTGCTGACGGAGATCCTGCAGAACGCCCTGGAGCACGCCTTCACCCAGGGGGAGGGCGGCACGGTGGAGGTCACCGCGGTCCGCAGCGGCTCCGGCCGGACCGACGGCCGACTGCTGATCACGATCCTCGACGACGGCTCCGGCCTCCCCGAGGGCTTCGACCCGCAGAAGGCCGGCAACCTCGGGCTGCAGATCGTCCGCACCCTCGTGGAGGGGGAGCTCGGCGGCACCTTCGACATGGTGCGGGCGGAGCCGCGCGGCACCAAGGTCGTCCTCGACGTCCCCGTCAGCCCGCAGAAGTAGCAGGAACGGCCCGTCACCGAGCGTGACGGGCCGTTCGGGGTGCCCGGCCCGGGACGTCGCCGCCCCCGGACAGCACTGAGCCCCGGAGGGAATGTCCAGCGGTGGCTGGGGGTGTTCCCGTCCGGGGCTCAAGAGCACGGTGCTGAGCGCTACCAGGTGTTACTACGCGCTGCGGCTCGAGGCTCGAAAGTCGATGTCAGGCGCTGGCGTTGCGCGCCCGGTTGCGAGCGGCGCGGCGCTTCATGGCGCGGCGCTCGTCCTCGCTGAGACCGCCCCAGACGCCGGAGTCCTGGCCGGACTCGAGCGCCCACTGCAGGCACTGCTCCATGACGGGGCAACGGCGGCAGACGGCCTTGGCTTCCTCGATCTGCAGCAGCGCAGGACCGGTGTTGCCGATGGGGAAGAAGAGTTCCGGGTCTTCCTCGCGGCAAACGGCGTTGTGACGCCAGTCCATGGCTGCTCCATCTCCTTGTATTGCGGGCAGGTTGCTTGTGAATGTGAACGCTTTCACGAATCCCCCCGTGAGGGAAGGGCGACCGCCCAGGGGTGGCGGGTGGTCAGTCGGAGACTCGTGGTGGGGTTCTGGCGGTCTTCCTGGGAGCCGGTTCTGCGGGCTGTCCCGATCGCCATGAAGAGATTCGCAAACCTCGGACGGGGATACAACCCCTTCCGGAAAGTTTTTTTTGATTCGTCGGTGTCTACTAGGTCACAGCCCTACATCCTGAGGGTGGATCGGCGCGTAAACGTTCGACTGTAAGGACTTTGGGCCCTTCTACTCACACAATCACACGCAGTGCACGGCGAACGCCTGTGAACTGAACGCTGGTCCGCAATCCGAGGTGGTCTCCGTCCATCTGGAACGGAAGCGGCACCTTCGAATGCAAGGTGAAGTCGGTCAGATCGTGCAGAGTCACCGCATGCTTCCCGTGCGGGCCGCGCTCAGGAGTCGAGGTCAGGAGCTGTGTGGCGTAGCGGGCGACGGCCGGAGTTGACAAACGGCTGAGAGCCAATACGTCAAGTGCGGTGTCGAACGACGCCTCCGGTGAGGCGTACAGGGGCCGATTGCCCAGGTAGGTCCACGGCGAGGTGTTGCAGACTATGGACAGCACCAGGTCCGTCACCGGGTCCGCGCCGGGACGCTCCAGCGTCACCGTGCCGCCCCGCCGGTTCGGCTCCTCCCAGAACTGGCGTACGAGCTGTCGTACGTAGAGCGCGTGCGTCGAACGCTTGCCCCGCTCCCGCTGCTGCTCGACCCGCCCCACCACGCCCGCGTCGAAGCCGAAGCCCGCGCAGAAGGTGAACCAGCGGGCCGGAACCGATTCGTCCTCCGAGCCGGGCGCGCCCGCCGCCAGCCCCAGGCCCACCGTGCGCTCGCGGTGCTCGCGCAGCGCGTCCAGGAGGGCACCCGTCGCCTCGACCGCATCGTTGGGCAGCCCGAGCGCGCGGGCGAACACGTTCGTCGAGCCGCCCGGCACCACCGCCAGCCGCGGTAGCCGCTCCGGATCGGGGCCGTTGTGCAGCAGCCCGTTGACCACCTCGTTGACGGTGCCGTCGCCGCCCAGCGCCACCACGAGGTCCAGGCCGCTCTCGGCCGCCCGCCGGCCGAGGTCCCGCGCGTGCCCCCGGTACTCGGTGGTCACCGCCTCCAGCTTCATCTCGCTGGCCAGGGCGTGGATCAGGACGTCGCGCGTGCGCGCACTGGTGGTCGTCGCTGCTGGGTTGGCCACGAGGAGTGCACGCATGACCGCCAGCCTACCGACCCCGTCATACCGGTCCCATACTGCCCGCCCGCCCCGCGCGGGCGCGGGCCCGGGCCCCGCCCCGGGCCGCCCGCCCTCCGGCCCGCTCCCGCCCCCGGCCCGGCCGCACGGCTACCCTGCTGGGGTGAGTACGAAGCCCACCCCCGCCCCGGACCAGCCGACCGCCCCGCTGCCCGGCCGGCTCACCGCAGCCGCCGCGCTCACCGCTCTGGAAGGCCTGGCGCTCGCCGGCCTCGGCATCTACATGCTGTTCGTAGGGATCACCGGCGATGCCGATTCCCCGCAGCAGGCGGAGACGGGCGGGCTGACGCTGCTCGCACTGGCCGCCCTGCCCCTGGTCGCCGCCCGCGGGCTGCGCCTGGCCCGGCGCTGGAGCCGTGGGCCCGCGCTGATCACCCAGCTGATGGCGCTGCCGGTGGCCTGGACGCTGTACACCACCGGCGGCGCGATGGTCGCCGCCGCCGTGGCACTGGCCGCGACCGCCGTGGCCGTGGTGGTCCTGCTGGTCAACCCCACGGCGACCGAAGCCCTCGGCATCGGGCGGACCGCCCCTTAGGACCGTCGCCCCGGGGCGCAGAAGCCTGCGCCCCTTCGGCTCACCCGCCGGTTGCGGGCGGTGGACCGGTCCCTCGCCGCCGGGCCGCGGCGGCTACTCCTCCACCAACAGCTTTTCGCGGAGCTGGGCCAGGGTGCGGGCCAGCAGCCGGGAGACGTGCATCTGGGAGATGCCGACCTCCTGCGCGATCTGCGACTGCGTCATGTTGCCGAAGAACCGCAGCAGCAGGATCCGCTTCTCCCGCGGGGGCAGTCCCTCCAGCAGCGGCTTGAGGGACTCGCGGTACTCGACGCCCTCCAGCGCCTCGTCCTCCGCGCCCAGGGTGTCCGCGACCGCCGGCGACTCGTCGTCGGTGTCCGGGACGTCCAGGGAGAGCGTGCTGTAGGCATTGGCCGATTCCAGACCCTCCAGCACCTCCTCCTCCGAGATCCCCAGCCGCTCGGCCAGCTCGTGGACCGTGGGGGAGCGGCCGTGCTGCTGGGACAGCTCGGCCGTGGCCGTGGTCAGCGAGAGCCGCAGCTCCTGGAGGCGCCGGGGAACCCGTACCGCCCAGCCCTTGTCGCGGAAGTGCCGCTTGATCTCCCCGACCACGGTGGGTGTCGCGTACGTCGAGAACTCGACCCCGCGGTCCGGGTCGAACCGGTCCACCGACTTGATCAGGCCGATCGTCGCGACCTGGGTCAGGTCGTCGAGCGGCTCGCCGCGGTTGCGGAACCGCCGGGCCAGGTGCTCGACCAGCGGCAGGTGCATCCGTACGAGCCGGTTGCGAAGCTCGGCCTTCTCCGGCGAGCCGTCGGGCAGCGCCCGCAGCTCGACGAACAGGGCCCGTGCGCCGCTGCGGTCGCGCGGATCCGGCAGCGGCGGCAGCGCCGCGTCCGCATCCAGGTCCAGGCCCTCGGCCACGTCGGCGACCGGGGGTGGCTGTGACGCCTGTGGTTCTTCGTGCTGGTTCTCGCTCATGGGGCCCGCCCGTCGCTCCGCCGAGTCCAAAAAGCCGTGTTCCGCATCCGCGTCAGCCGGGTGCGGCCGGGCGTGCTGCTGCTCCGGGATGCCGCCGTCGACCTCGTGTCGTACCCGGGGCCGGTTCCCGCCCCGCACCGGGGTCTCCCCGCCGCTCACGCCGGGCCTGGACCCGCGCCGCGCTGTTTGTAGAGGCTGATGCTCACCGTCTTGTCCTCCTCGACCGTGGACTCGACCTTGCCGGCCAGTGCCGACAGGACGGTCCAGGCGAACGTGTCGCGCTCGGGTGCGCGGCCGTCCGTCGTGGGCGCCGAGACGGTCACCTCCAGCGAGTCGTCGACCAGCCGGAACACGCAGCTGAGGACGGAGCCCGGCACGGCCTGCTGGAGCAGGATCGCGCAGGCCTCGTCCACCGCGATACGGAGATCCTCGATCTCGTCGAGGGTGAAGTCCAAACGTGCCGCGAGGCCGGCCGTGGCCGTCCGCAGCACCGACAGGTAGGCACCCGCAGCGGGCAGCCGGACTTCCACGAAGTCCTGGGTCCCGGGCTCGCCTGCGATCTGGGACACCCTCACCTCCAAGGTGGTACGAGCTCTCTTCGCCGGTGACGCTACCGCGATCCGGGCGATCGTGTCGCGGCACCCCTCATGGAGCCCGTTCGGGAGACCCACGCCTACGGCCGGTGACAGATGGTATGCCTACGGGTACGCACAGTGGCTAGGGGTCTGCGGGCCCAAATCCGGGGAGCCGGCGGAGGTTTGACCTACCCCGCCTCAGACGATCGAACCGTCGACGAAACACCACCGCCAGGTCTCGCCCGGCTCGAAGCTACGCATCACCGGATGTCCGGTGCTCCGGTAGTGCGCGGTCGCGTGCCGGTGCGGGGAGGAGTCGCAGCACGCCACGTGCCCGCACCACAGGCACATCCGCAGCTGCACCGGGTGACTGCCGAGCACCAGACATTCGGCGCAGGTCTGGGCAGACGGCACGGGCTCGGGGCGCGGCAGTTCGGGAACGTGGGTGCACTCGCTCATGATGGCCAGCGTACTGACGTGCGGGCGCCGCAGGACGAAGTCCGATCAGCCACGACGAGCGAGGGTGGGTCTTCGATGGAGGTATTGCCGCTGGTGGCGCTGGTCGCGGTCAGCGCCGCCGTCGCGGGCGTCGCACGCCGGACGCCGGTGCCCGCACCGCTGCTGCTGGTCGCGGCGGGGCTCGCGGCCTCGTCCGTGCCCGGGGTGCCGGCGTACGTCCTCGACCCGCACATCGTGCTACCGCTGCTCCTCCCGCCGCTGCTCCACACGGCCGCGGTGGACAGCTCGTACCTGGACCTGCGCGCGAACGCCCGACCGATCGCGCTGCTGTCCGTCGGCTACGTGCTCTTCGCGACGCTCGCGGTCGGGTACGCGGTGTACCTGGTGGTGCCGGGGCTGTCGCTGCCGGTGGCGCTGGTGCTCGGCGCGGTGGTCGCCCCGCCCGACGCGGTCGCCGCGACGGCCATCGCCCGGCGCCTCGGGCTGCCGAACCGGATCACGACCATCCTCCAGGGGGAATCCCTCGTCAACGACGCGACCGCGATCACCGCCTACAAGGTGGCGCTGGCCGCGGTGGTCGGCGCCAGCGCCGGCTGGGCGGGTGCCACCGCGGAGTTCCTGCTGGCCTCGGTGGGCGGGGTCGGCATGGGCCTGGTGCTGATGGTGCCGATCCACCAGCTGCGCACGCGGCTGCGGGAGCCGCTGCTGCAGAACACCCTGTCGCTGCTGATCCCGTTCGTGGCGTACGCGGCGGCCGAGCGGGTGCACGCTTCGGGCGTCCTCGCGGTGGTCGTGGTGGCGCTGTACCTCGGGCACCGCAACTGGCAGGTCGACTTCGCGACCCGGCTCCAGGAGGAGGCGGTGTGGAAGATGGTCGCCTTCGTCCTGGAGTCGGTGGTCTTCGCGCTGATCGGGCTCCAGCTGCCGGTCGTCCTCCAGGGGCTCGGGGAGTACGAGGGCGGCGAGGCCCTCTGGTACGCCGCCCTGGTGTTCCTGGTGGTGGTCGTCTCCCGGTTCCTATGGGTGTTCCCGGCCACGTTCGTCCCGCGCTGGGTCTCCGAGCGGATCCGGGAGCGGGAGCCGGACACCACCTGGAAGGCACCGGTGGTGGTGGGCTGGGCGGGCATGCGGGGCGTGGTCTCGCTGGCGATCGCCTTCTCGGTGCCGATGGACGTGCCGCACCGCGACCTGATCCTCTTCCTCACCTTCACCACGGTGATCGGCACCCTCGTGGTGCAGGGGCTGACCCTGCCGCCGCTCATCCGGCTGCTGCGGCTGCCGGCCCGGGACGCCACGGCGGAGACGCTCGCCGAGGCACAGGCCCAGAGCGAGGCCTCGCGGGCGGCGGAGGAGCGGCTCGCGGAACTGTTGGCCGAGCCCGAGAACGCACTGCCGCCGCCGCTGGCGGAGCGGCTGCGCACGGTGCTGGAGCGGCGGCGCAACGCCGTGTGGGAGCGGCTGGGCGAGGTCAACCCGCTCACCGGCGAGTCGGCGGACGACGTCTACCGGCGGCTCGCGCGGGAGATGATCGAGGCCGAGCGGGAGGTGTTCGTGTCCCTGCGCGACGAGCGGCGGATCGACGACGAGATGCTGCGGGCGCTGCTGCGCCGCCTGGACCTGGAGGAGGCGGCGGCGTACCGCGAGGAGACCGCTTAGGAGGCCGGGGGGAGGCCGGCGGTGGGCGCGGGATCCGCGGGCCGGCCGGTGACGACGGCGGTGACCGCGCTCCCCACGGGGAAGGCTCCGGCAGCCGCCAGCTCGGCCAGGGCCCACAGCAGCTTGGCCACGTAGATCCGCTCGACGGGGAGGCCGTGACGGTCCTCGAAGTCCGCGGCGAAGGCCTCCAGGGCGGCCGGGACGCGGGCGTAGCCGCCGTGGTCGAAGCCCTCGGCCAGGCTCCAGTTCCCTACCGGGCCGCCGAAGGCACGCTGCTGGAGGGAACGTATCTCCGCAGCCAGGAAGCCGCCCGCCAGGACCGGCACCCCCAGGGCCCGCTGCCCGGGGGCCAGGCCCGCCGCCAGCCCGGCCAGGGTCCCGCCGGTGCCGCAGGCCACCGCGACCACCTCGGACACGCCCTGCAGCTCGCGGCCGAGGCCGGCACAGCCCTCCAGGGCGAGCGCATTGCTGCCGCCCTCGGGGACCGGGTACGCCCCGGCGGCCCCGGCCGCGGCGATCAGCTGCCGAGCCACCTCGGGCTCGCCCTTGCGCCGGTACGCGGACCGGGTCACGAAGTGCAGCCGCATCCCGTCGGCGGCACACCGGGCCAGGGACTCGTTGAGCGGCCGCCCGGCCAGCTCGTCCCCGCGCACGATGCCGGTGGTGGCGAGCCCGAGCAGCCGCCCGGCCGCGGCGGTGGCCCGCAGGTGGTTGGAGTACGCCCCGCCGAAGGTCACCAACCCCCGGTACCCGCCCGCGACGGCGGCCCGTAGGTTGGGCGCGAGCTTGCGCCACTTGTTGCCGGGCAGCTCCGGGTGCACGAGGTCGTCCCGCTTGAGCAGCAGCCGCACCCCGTGCCGCGCGAACCGCTCGTCCCGGACCTCCTGCACCGGCGACGGGGGCCGGGACCGCAGCAGCTCATCGGGGTTCACGGGGCGTTCCACCCGCCCATTGTGCCCGTGTCCGTATCCGTGTCCGTATCAGTGTCCGTGCCGGCGTCCGTGTCCCTGCCGGTGTCGTCCGTGTCCCGCACGTCACCGCCCTGCACGCCCGTTGCCCCGGTCGACGGCATCACCTGGCGGGCGCCGGACGGCAACGGAGTGGGCGGCCGCGGGGCCGCCCGGTGGGGCTACTGCAGGCGTTCTGCCACGCGGCTGCGGAACGAGGCCATGGTGAAGCCCTTCGGGTCGATCTTGCCGGGGCGCCATTCCAGGTGGCCGATCACCGAGCGCCCGGTCCAGCGGTGCACCCGGCACACCGCGGCCGCCGCGCGGACCATCGCGTCGAGCTGGACCGCCGGCCAGGGGTCCTCGCCGTCGCCGAGGTTCTCGCACTCGAAGCCGTAGAAGTGCCGGTTGCCGTCGGTGTTGGCCTGGTTGTCGGGCGGCAGCCGCCTCTCGGCGATGACGGCCGCCAGGACGTCGCCGTCGCCGGCGCCCGCGTGGTTGGCCCGGCCGTACCCGACCAGGTGGACCCGGCCGTCCTTGGTGATCACGCCGTGGCAGAGGGGACCGGGCAGGTCCGCGTCGCCGGTCCGGCACAGTTCGACGGTGTTCGCCGTGCCGCGGGTGACGGTGTGGTGGATCATCACCCCGTGCACCGGACCCCAGGGCCCCTTGTGGTTGCGGTTGTGGGTGCGCCAGGCGCCGACCTCGACGACGGTCAGGCCCTCGTTGCGCAGTGCGTTGATGAACCGGTCCGCTGACATGGGTGCGGCCATGGCCGCCTCCTTTGCGGGTCCGTGGCGGTCACCTTGCGTGTCCGCCTCGTTGCACCCGGTGTAATGGAGGAGCTCCTTCCGAGGCTAGGGCATTCGCACAGCGAGCGAGCCGATCCGGACACTCGCCCCGACCGGCCCGCCCGTCCCAACCGCTACTCCGAGGCCAGCCACAGGTCCGGGCCGAACACCTCGTAGTGGATGTCCGCGGCCGGCACGCCCTTGGCGAGCAACTCCGTGCGCACCGCCCGCATGAAGGGGAGCGGCCCGCACAGGTAGACCCGGGTGCCCGGGGCGACCGGCACGTCCGCCAGGTCCATGCGGCCCTCGCCGTCGCCGGGTTCGGCGTCGGTCTCGTACCAGAACCGGGCGGTGGCGTCGGCCAGCTTGAGCGCCAGTGCCCGGTGGTCGGAGCGCAGGGCGTGGTCGGCGGGGGAGCGGTCGGCGTGCAGGACGGTGACCGGGGCGGTGTGCCCGGCTTCCGCCAGGTGCTCCAGCATCGCCAGCATCGGGGTGCAGCCGATGCCGGCGGAGGCGAGCAGCAGCGGGGCCCCGGTGTCGCGCAGGACCAGGTCGCCGTACGGGGCCGACACGCGCAGGGTGTCGCCGACCCCGACCCGGGAGTGCAGGTGGTTCGAGACCTCGCCGTCGGGGCCGAGGGCGGACGGGCCGTGGATGCGCTTGACGGTGATGGTGCGCACCGGTGAGGCGGGCGCGCCGGTCAGGCTGTACTGGCGGATCTGGTGGGCGCCGTCGGGGAGTTCGACCTGGACCGAGACGTACTGGCCGGGCTTGAAGTCCGGTGCCGGGGCGCCGTCGGCCGGGGTCAGGTGGAAGGTGGTGCAGTCGGCGGTCTCCGCGACGCGGCCGGTGACCGTCCACGGGCGCCAGACCTCGCCGGCGAGGACCTGCTGTTCGGCGTAGAGCCGCTCCTCGATGGTGATCAGTGCGTTGGCCATCAGCCAGTAGACCTCGTCCCAGGCCTCGGCGACCTCGGGGGTGACGGCCTCGCCGAGGATGTCGACGATCGCCTCGAAGAGGTACTTGTGGACGATCGGGTACTGCTCGCGGGTGACCCCGAGGGAGGCGTGCTTGTGCGCGATGCGGTTCAGCATGACGTCGGGGCGGGTCTCGGGCCGGGCGACGAGGTGGGTCGCGAAGGCGGCGATGGAACCGGCGAGGGCCTGCTTCTGGAGGCCGGCGTTCTGGTTGCCGCGGTTGAACAGGTCCCGCAGCAGCTCGGGGTGGGCCGCGAAGAGCTTCGCGTAGAACAGCTCCGTGATGTCGCCGATGGCGGCGCCCACGGCGGGCAGGGTGGCGCGTACGGTCTCTGCCGACTTCGCGGAAAGCATCAGAAGGTCCTCGCCTCGGTGTGAGTGGTGCGTTTAATTGGTATGTGAGATGCAAGTTTTTGTGTACGGGTGCGGTACGTCCGTTCGGGCCGTCGCCCGCCGGCAACACCGTAGGCCGCCGCCCGGCCGGTCCGAACCGGCCATCCGGCCCCGCGGTCAGGGACTTTCGGCCCGGCTCCCCGCCCCGCTGCCCGAAATGCCCAGCAGGAGCGGTCCTGTGGGGGCCCCGACCAGGTCGTTCACCGTCAGTGGGTCCAGCGTCGCGAAGAACGCCTCCTGCGCCCGGCGCAGGGCGCCGCGCAGGATGCACGCCCCGCGCAGCGGGCAGGGCGTGGCGCCCTCGCACTCCACGACGTCGCCGGCGCCCTCCAGTTCGCGGACCACCCCGCCCACCGAGGCCGCCCGCCCGGCCGCCGTCAGCGCGAGCCCGCCACCGCGGCCGCGCCGCGCCTCGACCAGGCCGAGGTGCTGCAGTCGGGCGACGACCTTGGCCGTGTGCGTGTACGGGACCTCCATCGACGCCGCCACGTCGCGCGTGGTGGGGAGGTCGTCCTCCACGACGGCCAGGCGCATCAGGGTGCGCAGGGCCAGGTCGGTGAATCGGGTCAGCCGCATGCCCTCACCGTAGAAAACTTGTATCTGAGATTCAAATTAGGCGGCCGGGGCTCGGTGACCGGAAAGCGCTGTGTCGGGCGGGGTCCACGGGAAGAGGGGTAACCCCAGAAGGTGCCCAGCAGCCCGACGGCGTAGTCCACCCGTTTGTGTAATGGTCCCACCGCGCAGCGTGCTGAAAGGCTTCTCCTGTAGATCCACGGAGTGATCGAAAGGGTTGCACATGTCGGTCCAGGCAGGTTCCGATCCCGAGGTCCGGGCTCCCCAGCAGAGTCTCGCGACGTCGGCCGCACGGAACTTGGCAACCACGACCAAGTCCGCACCGCAGATGCAGGAGATCACCTCCCGGTGGCTCCTGAAGAGGCTCCCGTGGGTGTCCGTCCAGGGCGGTACGTACCGGGTGAACCGCCGGCTCAACCACTCGGTCGGCGACGGCCGGGTGGAGTTCGTCAAGACCGGGTCGCAGGTGCAGGTCATCCCCGCCGAGCTCGGCGAGCTCCCGCTGCTGCGCACCTACGAGGACCTGGACGTGCTCACCGAGCTCGCCGGGCGGTGCCGCCAGGTCGACTTCGAGGCCGGCCAGGAGCTGACTTCCTTCGGCAGCCCCTCCGACCGGGTGTTCCTCCTCGCGCACGGTCGCATCGAGCAGATCGGCCCCGGCCCGTACGGCGAGGACGCGGTCCTGCGGACCGTCGCCGACGGCGCCTACTTCGGCGAGGACTCCCTCGTCGACGACGCGGCCATCTGGGAGTACACCGCCCGCACCGCCACCCCCGGCACCGCCCTCGTCCTGTCCCGCCAGGACTTCCAGGTGCTCGCGGACCGCGTCGACTCGCTGCGCCGGCACGTCGAATCCCTACGGGCCGAGCCCCAGCAGCGCACCAACGCCTACGGCGAAGCCGCCATCGACCTCTCCGCCGGACACCGTGGCGAGCCCGCGCTCCCCGGCACCTTCGTCGACTACGAGGCCCGGCCCCGCGAGTACGAACTCTCCCTCGTGCAAACGGTCCTGCGCGTGCACACCCGCGTCGCCGACCTCTACAACCAGCCGATGGACCAGACCGAGCAGCAGCTGCGGCTCACGGTCGAGGCGCTGCGCGAGCGCCAAGAGCACGAGATGGTCAACAACCCGGAGTTCGGCCTCCTCCACAACGCCGACTACGGCCAGCGCATCCAGCCGCACGACGGCGCGCCCACCCCGGACGACATGGACGAGCTGCTCAGCATGCGGCGCGGCTCCCACCTCTTCCTCGCCCACCCCAAGGCCATCGCCGCCTTCGGCCGCGAGTGCAACGAGCGCGGCCTGTACCCGGGGACGGTCGACGTCGACGGCACCCGGATCACCACCTGGCGCGGCGTGCCGATCTTCCCCTGCGACAAGATCCCGATCAGCGACACCCGGACGACGTCCATCCTCTGCATGCGCACCGGCGAGGACGAATCCGGTGTGATCGGCCTGCACCAGCCCGGCATCCCGGACGAGATCGAGCCGAGCACGTCGGTGCGGTTCATGGGCATCAGCGAGCAGGCGATCACCTCCTACCTGGTCACGACCTACTTCTCGGCAGCGGTGCTGGTGCCCGATGCGCTCGGGGTCCTGGAGAACGTCGAGATCGCCCGCCGGCACTGAGCGGCCGGACCGGAGAGGACCAGGGATCGGGGGCAGTCATGGGCACCACTGAGGCGATCACGACCAGCGAGGGGCAGGAGGCCGCTGCCCTGTTGGAACGGGCACGGGAGGCGGTCGATCCGGAGCTGCGCCGGGCGCTGGAGGGCCTGCCCGGGCTCATGCGCCGCGTGGCCATGTACCACTTCGGCTGGGAGCACGCGGACGGCAGCCCGGCCGCGGGGAGCGCGGGCAAGGCCATCCGGCCCGCCCTGGTGCTCGCCGCGGCCCGCGCCCTGCGGGACGGTCGGGGCGGCGGGGACGGTCGCGACGGTCGGGACGGCACGGCCGGCGGTCTGCCGCTCGGGGCGGTGCGCGCGGCGGCGGCCGTGGAGCTGGCGCACAACTTCACGCTGCTGCACGACGACGTCATCGACGAGGACGTGACCCGGCGGGGGCGGGCCACCGCCTGGACCGTGTTCGGGCTGCCGGACGCGGTCATCACCGGCGACGCGATGGCCGCGCTCGCGCTGCGGCTGCTGGCGCAGGACCCGCACCCCGCCGCGGCGGCCGCGGCCGCGCGGCTCACGTCCTGCGTGATCGAGCTGTGCGCGGGCCAGCAGGCCGACTGCGCCTTCGAGCAGCGCGACCGGGTCTCGCTCGACGAGTGCCTGGCCATGGCCACGGCCAAGACCGGGGCGCTGCTGGGGTGCGCCTGCGCGCTGGGTGCGCTGTACGCGGGCGCCGGGCCGGACGAGGTCGAGGCGCTGGACGCCTTCGGGCGGGAGGCCGGCCTGGCCTTCCAGCTGATCGACGACCTGCTCGGCATCTGGGGGGACCCGGAGCACACGGGCAAGCCCGCCGGGGCCGACTTGATCGCCCGCAAGAAGTCCCTCCCGGTCGTGGCCGCCCTCACCTCGGGCACCGCGGCGGGCGAGGAGCTGGCCACCCTGTACGCGGGCCCCATGGCCGGGGAGGACGTGCCGCGCGCCGCGGACGCGGTGGAGCGGGCCGGCGGGCGGGACTGGGCGCAGGCCCATGCCGCGGACCGGATGGGCCGGGCGGTCCAGCAGCTGTCCCGGGCGGTGCCGGACCTCGGGGCGGCGGGCGGGCTGCTGGCGCTTGCGGAATTCGTCACGCGCCGCACCTGGTGAACCCGCCGGGCCCGTAGCCCGGCACGCCGGAGGAGCGGTGCGCAAGCCCCGTTCCGGCACCGCATGGTGCTGGAACGGGGCTTCCTGCTGCCGTCGGCCCAACTCTAGGATCGCTTGCGGTTGTTGATACACGAGCGGAGGGTGTGACCAGTGGTGCTGGAAATACGCCGGGCGGGCCAGTCGGACCGGGACGCGGTGGCGCGGCTGCTCGACGAGGCGTTCCGCGAGGACCCGGTGAGCAGCTGGGTCTTTCCCGATCCGGAGCACCGGGCCGCCGTGCACGGCGCCTTCCTCGGGGTCTTCGTCGACGTGGCGCTGGAGGAGGGCCGGATCGACTGTGCGGCGGACGGCTCGGCGGCGGCCCTGTGGCTGCGGATCCCGGCGGGCGCTCCGGAAGGCGGGGCCGCCGAGGACGAGGTCCCGGCGCGCATGCGCGAGGCGGCCGACCCGGACAACGAGCGGTGCGAGCTGGTGGGCCGGCTGACGGGGGCGGTGCACCCGACGGCGGAGGAGCACGAGTACCTGCTGATGATCGCGGTCGCGCCCGGACGGCAGGGCGAGGGGCTGGGGACCGAACTGATGCGGCCGGTCCTGGAGCGCTGCGACCGGGAGGGCGTGCCCGTGTACCTGGAGGCGAGCAGCGAGCGCAGCATGCGGCTGTACGAGCGGCTGGGGTGGGAGTTCACGGGCGAGGCGGTGCAACTGCCGGAGGGTCCGCTGATGTGGCCGATGTGGCGCGAGCCGCAGCCGCCGGTTGCGTAACCACTACGCCTGGAGTACTTTATGTGACGTGCCCCGGTGTGGTGGCACCCACCGACGAAAGAGACCCGCTTGCGCAAGCTCACGTACTTCATCGCCACGTCCGTCGACGGCTTCATCGGAGACCCGGCCGGCGAGGGCGACTTCTTCAACCAGTGGCTGGACCCCGAGTACGTCGCCGCCCTCGTCGCGGAGTATCCCGAGACCCTGCCCACGCACGCCCACGCGATGCTCGGCGTCCCCGAGGACTTCCGGGCCCGTCACTTCGACGCGGTCCTGATGGGCCGCAACACGTACGAACCGGGCCTCAAGCAGGGGTTCACCAGCCCGTACGCCCACCTCGACCAGTACGTGGTCTCCCGGTCGCTCGCCACCTCCCCCGACCCGGCGGTGGAGATCATCAGCGGCGACGTCGCGGCCCGGGTGCGGGAGCTGAAGGAACGGCCGGGCCTCGGCATCTGGCTGTGCGGCGGCGCCGACCTGGCCGGGCAGCTGGTCGAGGAGATCGACGAGTTCGTCGTCAAGACCTACCCGGTCTTCCTGGGGACCGGCATGCCGCTGTCCCGCGCCGGCTTCGGGCTGCGGGGGCTGGAGCTCACGGACTTCACGGCCTGCGGCGGCGGTCAGACGATCGCCACCTACGCACGCAAGCGCTGAACCCCGCCGAACGCGCGGAACCGGCCTACCGTGGAGGTATGGCCGGTCATCAGCGACACTCCGAGCGCCACCCTCCGCCGCAGGCGCCACCCGTGGTCGCCCCGCACGCCGGGCACGAGCAGCGCACGTGCCCGGCCTGCGGGCGCCCCGTCGACACGCTCGTCAGGCGGCGCAAGGTGCTCGGGATCTTCATCCCGGAGTGGGTGCCGGGCCCCTGCCGGAACCCGGACTGCCCGCAGTACGAGCCCGGGGCGGGCGAGCTGCCCTAGCCCCGGGTCCGGGCGGACGCAGGGTGCCGCCACCCGGAAGGTCCTGCGGGGATCCGCGGGGATCCGGGCGGGCCCGGGAGGCGGCCCCGTACCTCGACGCCGCGCGTCAGCCCTTCGTGCCCAGGCCCGAGGCGGCGAACCCGTTGGCCCACAGCTGGTTGACCCGGGCGCGCTCGGTGCTGTTCGGGTACGCGTTGGTGCACGAGGTGCCCGGCCCGCCGCCCGACATCAGCTCGGAGCAGGGGCCCGAGTAGTGGTCGGGCAGGCCCAGCACGTGGCCGGTCTCGTGCGAGGTCACGCGGGTGGAGTTGTAGATCTGGTTCTGCCGGTAGTCGAGGAAGATGTAGCCGCGGCCGTGCCCGTCGGTGCTCGCGTACGAGCCGCGCGGGTCGTTGCCCTCGCGGTACGAGAAGTTCCCGCCGGAGGAGACCTCCTGCAGCTTCACGTTCGTCACCGAGCTGTTCCATATCTGGGTGGAGCGCGCGATCTGGGTGCGGAAGCTCGGCGCGTTGCGGGTGTTGTACGTGACCGTCACGGCCAGGGCGCCCGGGTTCGCGGCGCGCTGCTCGGCCACCGAGCGCTGCACCGCCTCGAAGAACGCCTTGGTGGCGGCCTGGTTCTCCTGCGAGCGCTCGTACGCGGCGTAGGTCTCGGCGTTACCGGCCGTGGCGGAGGCGGCGGCGCTCGCGGTGGGGACGACACCGCCGAGGGCGGCGGCGAGGGCCAGGCCGACGACGGCTGCCGGCAGGCTCTTCCGGGGCGTGCGGGAGTGGCGCATGTGGGGGGCTCCTACTCAATCCGGTGCGGGGGGTGGGTCGTTCGGTACCGGAGTCTGAGGGAGCCGGAGGGGCCGGCGGATGATGTCAGCCAGCGATAACACCGTCCTATCGGGAGGGTGTCGGCAGGCCAACTTCCTTGAGAATGGCGTGATTCGATGGGGTGTCAGTGGCTGGTGAAGTGCGCAGGGCCCGCCCTACCCTCGGGACATGGAGCTCGAGGTGAGGCACCTGCGCGCACTGTGCGCCATCGCCGACGCCGGCAGCCTGCACAAGGCCGCGCGGCAGCTCGGCGTGAGCCAGCCCTCCCTGACCACCCAGTTGCGCCGTATCGAACGCGCCCTGGACGGCGAGCTGTTCCTGCGCGAACGGACCGGATGTCGACCCACGCCTTTCGGCCGCACCGTCCTCGGTCGGGCCCGCCCGCTCGTCGACGGCATGGCCGCCCTCGTCGCCGAGGCCCGGGCGATGGCCTGCGGCCCGCGGCTGCGCCTCGGCTCGACGGCCAGCCGCGCCCTGCCCGGCTGGCTGCGCCGCCTGCACCGGCGCTGGCCCGACACCGAGACCTCACTGGTCGTGGACGGGTCCCCGAACGCCCTGCTGCGGATGGTCGCCTCGGGCCAGCTCGACGTGGCGTTCGTGCACGAGGTGGAGGGCAGTCCGCTGCGGGTGCCGACCGGCCTGGAGGTGCGGGTCCTGATGGAGCGGGAGCCGCAGTTCGTGTCGATGTCCCTGGACCACCCGGCGGCCGCCCGACCGGTGGTCGAACTGCGGGACCTCGCCGAGGACCGGTGGACCGTCGACCCGTCGGTGGACGGCGAATGGGACGGTCTGCGACGGGTCTTCGCCGTGGCCGGGGTCGACCCGCCCGTCCTGCACGCCGACTACCACACCGCGACCTCGCTGATCGTCTCCGGCGAGGCCGTCGCCCCCTGCCAGCCCACCTCCGGGCCGCGCACCGACATGGCGATCCGACCGCTCGCCGGTGACCCCCTGGCCGTGCGGCTGCTCCTGGCGACCCGGCCGGGCGAGCACGCGGAGGCCTACGAGGACCTCCGCGCCGCCTATCGCGAGGCCGCCCTGAGCGCCCCGCCGTACCGGGCCTGGCTGCGCCGCCACGAGAGCCCCCTCCTCGTCGCCTCTTAGCCGGCCCCCGCGCGCTCGCGCCCCTCACGCCCCCCGCCCCTGTTGCACGCCCGCCGCCGTGGACCGGCGCCGGGCGCTTCGGCATGCCGTGCGGCGCCTGAGGCGCCTGCGGCGTGGGTGGCGGGTGCCGTGGACCGTCCGCCCGGCCCGCCCGGGACGGTCTTGACTTCGCCTGACCGCGATATATCGTGTTATCGAGAAGACGCGATATGTTGCGTGCCGTGCGCGTACGCAGGCGCGTCCGTAGGCAGAGGAGGAGCGACGCCATGGCAGAGCAGAAGACGTGGTCGGTGGGTGAACCGCAGAAGCTCGCCTTCGACGAGCCGGTGACCGAGCTGCACGTCCGCCTCGTCGGCGGCACGGTCAACGTCGTCGCCGACGAGGGCCCGGCCCGCCTGGAGGCGTCCGCGATCGACGGCCCGCCGCTGTACGTGGTCCAGGAGGGCGGCACGCTCACCGTCTCCTACGAGGACCTGCCCTGGAACGGCTCGCAGGGCTTCAAGAAGTGGTTCGAGTCCAAGCCCTGGAAGGCCTGGACCGGCTCCAACGAGGAGGGCCGCAAGGCCTGGGAGCGCAGCGCCGCCGTCACCCTCACCGTCCCCGCCGCCACCCGGGTGCGCCTGGCCGCCGTCAGCGCCGCCGCCGTGGTCTCCGGCATCCGCGGCGGCACCGACGTCAACGGCGTCTCGGGGGACTCCACCCTGGTCGGGCTGGCCGGCCGGGTCTCCGCGCACACCGTCTCCGGCAGCGTCGAGGCCCAGTCCGTCACCGGCGAGCTCGGCTTCCGCTCGGTTTCCGGCGGTCTGACCGTGGTCGACGGCGCGGGCCTGACGGTACGGGCCGACTCGGTCAGCGGCGACATGCTCATCGACCTGGACGCGGACCCGGCGGCGCCCTCCGGCGTGGACATCGCCCTGAACTCCGTCTCCGGTCAGCTCGCGATCCGCCTGCCGCACCCGGCCGACGCGCGGGTGGAGGCCAACACCGCCACCGGAGGCGTCTCCAACGCCTTCGAGGACCTGCGGGTGTCCGGCCAGATGAGCGCCAAGCGGATCACCGGAACCCTGGGCGCGGGCACCGGCAGCCTGCGGGCCACCACCGTCTCGGGTTCCATCGCCCTGCTGCGCCGCCCGCCCGCCGACGGGCCGGCCACCCCCCTCGTGCTCGACAAGAAGGTGCTCTGACATGCCGCCCGTCTTCGCCCACGGACGCCTCCGCCTCTACCTCCTCAAGCTCCTGGACGAGGCGCCGCGCCACGGCTACGAGGTGATCCGCCTGCTGGAGGAGCGCTTCCAGGGCCTGTACGCGCCCTCCGCGGGCACGGTGTACCCGCGCCTGGCCAAGCTGGAGGCCGAGGGGCTGGTCACGCACGCCACCGAAGGCGGGCGGAAGGTGTACTCCATCAGCGACGCCGGCCGCGCCGAACTGGCCGACCGCAGTGGCGAACTCGCCGACCTGGAGCTGGAGATCCGCGACTCGGTCTCCGAGCTCGCCGCCGAGATCCGCGACGACGTACGCGGCGCGGCAGGCGCCCTGCGGCGCGAGATGCAGGCGGCGGCGTCCGCCTCGGAGACCCGCGTGGAGGACGAGTCCTGGGCGGCGGCGAAGGAGGAGCTGCGCCGTGCCCGACAGGAGTGGAAGGAGCAGGCGCGCCGGGCGAAGGACGAGAGCCGCCGGGCCCGCGAAGAGGCCCAGCAGGCCCGCCGCCAGGCCAAGGAGGCGCAGGAGCGGGCCCGCGAGGAGGTCATGCGGATCGCGGGCCAGCTCCAGGAGCAGTTCGCGAAGTCCGGCGGTGTCCTCGGCAGCCTGGCCGGGGGCTGGCTGGGCGGCACCCCGGGCAGCGCCGCGGGCAGCACGACCGGCTCGACCGGCAGCGCCGACGCCTCCGGCGGCAGCGCCGCAGCCGCCGGCCCGCACTTGCCCTGGGCCGAGGACCTCGCGTCCACCGGCGACCCGGCCCGCGACCTCGACCGGCTCCTGGACCGCTTCCGCGACGACATCCGCGATGCGGCCCGCGACCACGGCGTCACCCGGGACCAGCTGGCCGAGGTCCGGGCCCACCTGGCCGCCGCCGCAGACCGCATCGCGACCGTGCTGAAGCCCTCCCGTTAGGCGGCGGATCCGGCCTCGGCCGCCGCGTAGGTGACACCGTGGTCGGCCAGTACCTCGGCGACCGTGCCCGGCCGGGAGAGCAGGGCGAGCAGCAGGTGCAGGGCGGTGATCCGGTTCTCGCGGCGGCCGACCGCGATGCGCAGGGACTGTTCGAGGGTCTTCTTCGCGCCCGAGCCGAAGGGGACGTGGCGCCCCGCCGGTTCGGGGCGGCCCAGGGCCGAGCGCAGCGAGGACCCCAGGGTCCGCCGCCGCGGTGGGGCCGGGGCCAGGGCGCCGGCCCCGTGAACCCCTTCCACCCGGGAGACGATCTCGGCGAGGTCGATCCCGAGGCCGGCGAGGGCCTCCTCGTCGGCGCGGGTCATGCCGCCCCGGCGGCGGGCCGCCGCCAGGTCCCCGGCCACGGCGGCCCGGTCCACGCCGAGCCGGTCCAGTGCGCCCCCTTCCAGGAGTACGCGCAGCAGGTGTTCCTCGGTGACCGCGGTGTCCCCGGACCGCCGGGCCTCGGCCACGGCTCCGGTCACGACGTCCCGGGCGTCCCGTGTGAAGCGTTCGAACATCAGGCCCTCCCGTGCTTCTTGTGCACGGCCTGCCGGCTGACGCCCAGCTCGGCCGCGATCTCCTGCCAGGACCACCCCTGTGCGCGGGCACTGCGCACCTGTAGGGCTTCCAGCTGCTCCAGTAGCCGCCGGAGTGCCGCCACGGCGCGCAGGCCCACCCGGGGGTCGCGGTCGCCGGCCCGCTCGGCGAGATCGGTTGCTTCCGTCATGCATGTCAATGTAGGTTGACACCGCTGCGGGTGTCAACCTTTATTGACAAGCCGGGCGCCCCGGGGCCGGGGGCCGGGCCGGCTACACGGTCAGGACGACCTTGCCGAAGAGGTCGCCCGACGCGAGCTTGTCGAATCCCTCCCGGGCCCGGTCCAGCGGCAGCACCTCGTCGATCACCGGCCGCAGTCCGGTCGCCGCGCAGAACGACAGCAGGTCCTCCAGCTCGTCCTTCGAGCCCATCGTGGAGCCGACCACCCTGAGCTCCAGGAAGAAGATCCGGGTCAACTCCGCGTGGTCCGGGCGGTCGCCGCTGGTGGCGCCCGAGATGACCAGGGTGCCGCCGGGGCGCAGGGACTTGACCGAGTGCGACCAGGTGGCCGCACCGACCGTCTCGATCACCGCGTCCACCCGCTGCGGCAGTCGTGCGCCCGGCTCGAAGGCGTCCACGGCGCCCAGCTCCACGGCCCGCTTGCGCTTGGCCTCGTCGCGGCTGGTGGCGAACACCCGCAGGCCCGCCGCCCTGCCCAGGGCGATGGCCGCGGTGGCGACCCCGCCGCCCGCGCCCTGGACCAGGATCGAGTCGCCCGGCCGGACGCCCGCGTTGGTGAAGAGCATCCGGTACGCCGTCAGCCAGGCCGTCGGCAGGCAGGCGGCCTCCTCGAAGGACAGCTCGGCGGGCTTGCGCAGCACGTTCCAGGCGGGAACGGTCACCTGCTCGGCGAACGTGCCCTGGTAGCGCTCGGTCAGGATCGACCGGGGCTCGTCCGGCCCGACGCCGTGCCCGCTCTGGCCGATCACGGAGTGCAGGACGACCTCGTTCCCGTCCTGGTCGATGCCGGCGGCGTCGCAGCCGAGGATCATCGGGAGTTTGTCCTCGCCGAGGCCGACCCCGCGCAGTGACCAGAGGTCGTGGTGGTTGAGGGAGGCGGCTTTGACGTTCACGGTCACCCAGCCGGGGCGGGCCTCGGGGGCCGGGCGCTCGCCCAGCTCAAGGCCGCTCAGCGGCTGGTCACGGTCGATTCGGGCGGCGTAGGCAGCGAACATGCCGCGACGCTACCGCCCGGTAGCCCGCCCGGCCAGCCCTGGCGGCCGTCCGGCCGGTGAGGTCTTCGTCGCACCGGCCGACCTGGCGAACGGGTTCGACGGGGTGGTCCACCCGGGAACCGGGCGGGTGCCCTGCTGCGTCCAGGGCGGTGGGGTAACACCGTGTACGCGGATCATGAACGGAACTGTCTGTCATGCATCCAACTACGCGCTGTACCTGCGGTCTTGAGTTACGGGAAGCGATAAGCGGAACGACAAGATCAAGCCTGGGGGAGGGGTAGTATTCAGGCCGGCGGCGGCTCGTCATGAGCCTGTCATTGGCCGCTCCCCCCTTCCGAGGCGTGCCCCGCACGACTCGCCGACGCGGCGCGACCCCTCCCGGTTCGGGGGCGGGGAGGGTGCGCCCGCGGGTGGGCCCGCACGTGAAGGGGCCCGGCCGGATCGCTCCGGCCGGGCCCCTTCACGCACAGCGGTACGGTCAGCCCAGGCGGGCCACGCCGTCGGCCCTGGCGGCGGCCGCGACCGCGGCCGCCACCGCGTCGGCGACCCGCTCGTCGAACGGCGACGGGATCACGTGGTCCGCGGCGAGCTCGTCACCCACGACACCGGCGATGGCATCGGCGGCGGCGATCTTCATGCCCTCGGTGATCCTGCTGGCGCGGACCTTCAGGGCGCCCGCGAAGATGCCCGGGAAGGCCAGCACGTTGTTGATCTGGTTGGGGAAGTCCGAGCGGCCCGTGGCCACGACCGCCGCGTACTTGTGCGCGACGTCCGGGTGGACCTCCGGGTTCGGGTTGGCCATGGCGAAGACGAAGGAGTCCTTCGCCATCGAGGCCACCGCCTCCTCGGGCACGGTGCCGCCCGAGACGCCGATGAACACGTCCGCGCCGGCCAGCGCCTGCTCCAGCGAACCGGTGAGCCCCGACTTGTTGGTCAGGCCCGCGATCTCGGCCTTGACGTCCGTCAGGTCGCCGCGGTCGGCGGACACGACGCCCTTGCGGTCGGTGACGCACACGTCACCGATGCCCGCGTCCACGAGGATCTTGGCGATGGCGATGCCCGCCGCGCCCGAGCCCGAGATCACGGCGCGCAGGTCGCCGAGCGTGCGCCCGGTGAGCTTGGCGGCGTTGCGCAGGGCGGCCAGCGTCACGATGGCCGTGCCGTGCTGGTCGTCGTGGAAGATCGGGATGTCGAGCGCCTCCTGGAGGCGGCGCTCGATCTCGAAGCAGCGCGGCGCCGAGATGTCCTCCAGGTTCACCCCCCCGAAGGAGGGCGCGAGGCGGACGACGGTGTCGACGATCTCGTCCGTGTCCTTGGTGGCGAGCGCGATCGGAACCGCGTCCACACCACCGAACTGCTTGAAGAGGATGGCCTTGCCTTCCATCACCGGAAGGGAGGCCTCGGGCCCGATGTCGCCGAGTCCGAGCACGGCCGTGCCGTCGGTGACGACGGCGACCACGTTGGACTTCCAGGTGTATTCGTTCACCAGTTCGGGCTGCTCCGCGATCGCGGTGCAGACCTTTGCCACGCCGGGCGTGTAGGCGAGGGACAGGTCGTCCTTGTTCTGGACCGGCACCGTGGCCTGGATGGCCATCTTGCCGCCCCGGTGCAGTGCGAACACCGCGTCAGGGTTGTTGTCCGTATCGCTGTCGCTGCGAGGATTGACGATCTCCGCTGCCACTGTTCTAGACCCCTTAAGTCTTCTGTCGTTGAGGGTGGCCACTCCTGGTTAAGGGGTGGGCGGGCACCGCGTACGTACTCCGCATCGACGGTTGGCCCGTCTCCGCGAAGGGGAGGCTCGTACGCGCGGGGCGCGCCGCACGCGCGCCCTGAGCCCCGGATGAGGGGTGTAAGGATCCGTTGTACCCGAAGAACACTCACCCAGACGAGTCGCTTCCCACGGGACTGGAGGTCTCTTGTCCCGATTTCGGCGAAAGGTCCAAACGGGTCTGTCCAATTGGCGAGACGTACCGCAAATAGTCCATCAAAAAGGCCAGGTCACAGGCGTTCCTTCGGTCCACGGACGCGCTTCCCGCAGGCAACTTGGACACTCCGGGACACCCGTTATCCGATTTTGACCTGACGAACTGCCTGAATGCGTCAGTCCGAATGGCAAGATGCGGATTCACACGAGGTCGCGACACTCGAAGATGCGTGCACGACCGCTCTCGCTTGCTTTCCCCAGTCAGCCGGAGGAACCAGCTCATGACCGCAAGCACCACCCGTCGTACGACCGCCGCCAGGTCCCGGATTGCCGCGGTCGGCGCGATCGCGGTCGCCGGCGCCCTGATCCTGACCGGTTGCGGTGACCAGACCGACAAGGGCTCCACGACCCCGTCGGGCCAGGCCGCGAACAGCTCCGCCCCGCTCTTCGCCAAGCTGCCGAAGAAGATCCAGGACGCGGGCGTGATCAAGGTCGGTACGGACGCGACCTACGCCCCGATGGAGTTCACCGAGGGCGGCAAGATCGTCGGTGTTGACCCGGACGTGGCGGCGGCCCTGGCCAAGCAGCTCGGCGTGACGTTCAAGTTCGAGTCCGGCACCTTCGACACCCTGATCGGCAGCATGCAGACCGGCCGCAGCGACGTGGTCATGTCCTCGCTGACCGACACCAAGGCCCGTCAGGAGGGTCTGGACGACAAGGGCAACAAGACCGGTGCGGGCGTCGACTTCGTCGACTACTTCCAGGCCTCCACCGGCATCCTGGTCAAGAAGGGCAACCCGGAGGGCATCAAGACCCTCGACGACCTGTGCGGCAAGAAGGTCGCCGTCCAGCGCGGCACCACCTACGAGCAGTCCGCCAAGGACCAGGCCGAGAAGTGCAAGAAGGACGGCAAGGGCGAGCTCGCCATCGAGTCCTTCCCGACGGACGCCGAGGCCCAGACCCGCGTCAAGGCCGGCGGCGCGGTCGCCGACCTGAACGACTCCCCGGTCGCCGCGTACATCGCCAAGACCGCGGGCGGCGGCAACGACTTCGAGGCCATCGCCAACCCGACCGACGCCGGCTTCTTCGGCATCGCCGTGGACAAGAAGAACACCGAGCTCCGCGACGCCCTCCAGCAGGCGCTGGACGCGATCATCAAGGACGGCACCTACAAGGCCGCCCTGGACAAGTGGAACGCGGGCTCCGGCGCCGTGACCGAGGCCAAGGTCAACGCCGGCCAGTGACCCTGCGGAGTACTCCCCTCGTACTTCGTCTTCCTTGCACCATCGAAGGGCAGTCACTGTGACTGACAAGCTCGACAAGGCCTCCGGCCCGGCGGACAACCCGCCGGCCGGGGCCGTCCCCCACGAGGCGATCCGCGCCATCCCGGTGCGCCACTACGGCCGGTGGATCAGCGCCGTGGTCGTCCTCGCACTCGTCGCGGCGCTCGTCTACGCCTTCTCGCAGGGCAACGTGCGCTGGGCCACCGTGCCCGAGAAGATGTTCGACCCGACGATCCTCCAGGGTCTGGCCAACACCATCTGGATCAGCATCGCCTCGATGGCGCTGGGCCTGGTCCTCGGTGTCGTCTTCGCCGTGATGCGGCTCTCGAAGAACCCCGTGACCAGCACGATCGCCTGGTTCTACATCTGGTTCTTCCGCGGTACCCCGGTGTACGTCCAGCTCCTCATCTGGTTCAACCTCGCCCTGATCTTCCCGATCCTGAACCTCGGGTTCTACAAGGACGAGATGACCCAGGTCATGACGCCGTTCCTGGCCGCCCTGCTGGGCCTCGGCCTGAACGAGGGCGCGTACATGGCGGAGATCGTCCGCGCGGGCATCCAGTCCGTCGACGAGGGCCAGACCGAGGCCTCGCACGCCCTGGGCATGACCCAGACGCAGACCATGCGCCGCGTGGTCCTCCCGCAGGCCATGCGCGTGATCGTCCCGCCGACGGGCAACGAGTTCATCAACATGCTCAAGACCTCGTCGCTGGTCGTCGCCGTGCAGTACTTCGACCTGCTGCGGGCCGCCCAGGACATCGCGGCCACGTCGTTCGCGGTCATGGAGATGTTCTTCGTCGCCTCGATCTGGTACCTGGTCCTGACCAGCATCTTCTCCGTCGGCCAGTACTACCTGGAGCGGCACTACGCCCGAGGTGCCCTGCGCACCCTGCCGCCCACGCCGTGGCAGAAGCTCAAGGCGAACCTCTCCCGCTTCTCGAACCGCAAGGCGGTGGCCTGATGACGACTGCCATGGTGAAGGCCGAGGGCGTCCACAAGTCCTACGGTGCTGCGCACATCCTCAAGGGCATCGACCTGGAGGTCGCCCCGCGTGAGGTGTTCTGCCTGATCGGCCCCTCGGGCTCCGGCAAGTCGACCTTCCTCCGGTGCATCAACCACCTGGAGAAGGTCAACGGCGGCAAGCTGTACGTCGACGGGCATCTGGTCGGCTACCGCCAGAAGGGCGACAAGCTCTACGAGCTGAAGGACAGCGAGGTCGCGGCCCAGCGCCGGGACATCGGCATGGTCTTCCAGCGCTTCAACCTCTTCCCGCACATGACGGCCATCGAGAACGTCATGGAAGCGCCGGTGATGGTCAAGCGCGAGTCCAAGGCGGTGGCGCGCGAGCGCGCCATCAAGCTGCTCGACCGGGTCGGCCTCGGCGACAAGGGCGGGAACTACCCCTCCCAGCTCTCCGGCGGGCAGCAGCAGCGGGTGGCGATCGCCCGCGCACTGGCCATGGAGCCGAAGCTCATGCTGTTCGACGAGCCCACCTCGGCGCTCGACCCGGAGCTCGTCGGCGACGTCCTCGACGTCATGCGGGACCTGGCCGAGTCGGGCATGACCATGGTCGTGGTGACGCACGAGATGGGCTTCGCCCGCGAGGTCGGCGACAACCTCGTCTTCATGGACGGCGGCGTCGTGGTCGAGTCCGGCCACCCGCGCGACGTCCTCGGCAACCCGCAGCACGACCGGACGAAGGCGTTCCTGTCCAAGGTGCTCTGAGCCGCGTGCTCTGAGCCGAGTGCTCTGAGCCGGCCCGGGCTGCCGCCCGACACCCCGGGAGGGGCGGTACGGATCCCCGTACCGCCCCTCCCGCGTTGCGCAGGTACTCGCTTTCCTCCGAAGGCTCCTACTTCAGACCGAGGACCAGCGAGTCGGAGGGCGAGCACCAGACCGCGCGCCGGCTCGCCGAGCACCGGGTCGGCGGCCGCGCCCGCCCACCACACGGCCCGGTCCACGGCTCCGGCCGCGCGGGCCCGGCCCGTCGCGGCGTGCCGCACGGCGCGGTCGACCTCGTTGATCCGCGGGGTCGAGGCGTCGGGCATGTGGTCGGCGTTCATGAAGACCCCGCCCTCCCGGACCAGCGGGGCGAGCTGTCGGTAGAGGGCCGCGACCCGCGGGCCGTGCAGCCAGTGCAGGGGGGTGGCCGTCGGGAGGTCCCGCAACACGCACCGTGGAACCTGGACGACCCCACCGACGAGATGCGGTTGTCCATGGAGCCCTTCGGGGCGCAGATGGAGCTGCGCGCCATCCAGAAGCGCAACGGGGACGAGACCAAGCGTGCCCGTTCCGCCGGACAGCCCAAGCAGAAAGAACCGGTACGGGGACCAATTCGTCCGCCTGCGTCCCACCGCCAAGGTTGATCACGTCGAGCTGGACCCGGTGGCCGCACTGATCATCCGGGACGTGGCGCAACGCATCCTCGCCGACGAGACGGGCACGGTGACCGTGCACACCGAGGCCGCCCGGCTCAACCGCGCGGGCGTGCTGTCTACGGACCATCGGTCGGCCATGTACGGGCGCAAGCCCAAGGGCACGCTGTGGAACGCCAAGGCCATCAAGCGGATGCTGATCACCAGCGAAGCATCACGGGGCTACCTCATGCACCACGAACGGCCCGTGACCGGCCCGGACGGTCACGCCGTACCGATCGCCGATCCGCAGGAGGACCACGCCACCCGACATCCGGCGCAAGGAGTTCGAGCCCGGTACGGGGTACGCGGCGCGGATCGCGGAGATCGAGGCGGACCGCACACGGCTCCGTGGAGACCGTCAGGCGGGCCTGTACGAATCGGAAGCCGATACCGAGTGGTTCCGGACCGAGTACGCCCGGATGGCGCAGGAGATCGCCGAACTCAAGGAACTGCCGGAACGCCCGGCGGGATGCGGTGGGTGTCGGTCGGCCGGACCGTGGAACGGGACTGGTTGTCCGCCCCTGACGACGTTGCCCGTCGCGAGATCCTGATGGAGTTCGACGTGCGGATGGAACTGCACCCCGGCCAGGCCAAGCGCAGGTTCCGGCTGCCGGGCCTCAACCCGGAGCAGCAGGAGGCGAACCGTGGGGCGGCACTGGAACACCAGGAAGCGGCTGCCCTGGCCGAGCTTGAAGACGTCGACCCCAGCGCCTGACGCCCTGTAGGCGCCGAACAGCACCGGACGGTCCGCGCTTTCTCGCCCGGTGCGAGGGCGGGCAAGGCTTGCCCTCCACATGGGCCGGTGTAAGAGCGGCCAACCCCACTCCGGTGGGGCGCGGTCGGGGGACCACATGCGCTTGTGCGCAGTGTCGCCCGCACCTCGGTGGCGAGGACGTGGACGCCAACGTGCAGCCGCCCTGTCGGGGCTGCTGCAAGCTCAACACGGCGACGGAGATCGGTGAGAGGGGGCGATCAGCTCACCTCACGAGCTTTTTGGCTCGCGCTCTTCCGATCTCGAATGACGACTACGCCGAGCGCTCCAAAAACTCCAGATTGTCTGCCCCACCAGGGCGATCGCAGCCACAACCGCAATGACCCGAATCGCTGTCCAGAGATTGACGATAAGCGAATCCAGCCCCCGCGCCTCGTTAGCCAAGCGCATGGACATCTCATAATAGGCCACGAGTGGAATGAGCAGCCGAAAGAAGAGGCCGCCAATACCGGGCACTCGTGCCAGGTTGCCCAAGAACCCAAGAGGTGCCCCGAATGCAAACGCGAAGAACGCCCATGCTTCGATCTTATCGGACGTTCCTCCACTTGAGACGCCGGCCGCCATTCCGTCCGGGCTGATAGAACCCCAATCTTTTGAAATGTAGTAAGCGACTACGCCGATAGCCAGCCCGACAGGAGCCAGTATGGTTGATTCGATTTTTGATTGCCGAAAATAACCTACCAGAAATGCGAAACAGGCCCAAGGCCATCCGCTGGAGAAAATAACACCCACAACCACACCAATGGGGCTGCCCCACTTTTCGGCAAGAGGGCCTACCAGCCCAAGTAGCAGGCCAGCGCCTAGCGGCAAAGCCAGGGACGCGGCGCGAGCGAGCGAAAGATCTTTAATGTTCCTCTCCCCTATCTATTCGAAAAATAAGCAGGGGCGATACAACTCTGGGCCCACACGATTCCTCGTGCAGGCCCCGAGTCGCACACTAGCTACCCCAGTTAGGTCGGATTGAACCCGCGCCGCAGGGGCTAGGCGTTGGAGTAATAGCTGTAGCACGTGTACTGCAGGCCCGAATATGCATACGCATAGGAGGTTTTACCTGCATCCACCCAGCCGCTGGAGTAATCCACGTTCACTACCCGCACCGTAGATTTGTGTTCCACGCTCGCCATGTAGTTTGAGTAGCACTTCTTTCCAGGATTGACCTTATCCCATCCGTAGCACCAGATGCCGCGACTGACGTTTTTGCAGTCGTTTCCCAGCGGCTGAAAAGAACTCGTCGACGCATTGACTTCGATCTTTACCACACCCCATTCAGAGGGGTTTCCCAGCTCTGCGGGCGGCTTCACCCCGTCACCGCGCTTGTGGATGACGGGCTGCCCGACCTTGAGACCGGCGGTGGCGTCAAGGCCGGTGTCGCCGGTAGCGGTGCCAACCTGAGGACCGTCTGCGACTGCTGGCGTGGAAACGCCAAAAACTGCGAGTACCACGCTCACGAAGCCGAAAGCTATCGATCTTCCGAAATTCCTCATGCCGTATCCCCCTAGGCTCCCTCCGTGGGAGCTCCGGGAGCATCCTCAATGAAGTAATAGCGGCAGTCAATCGTATTAAGCGTCGCTGAAAACACTTTGGCTGGTTCGTCGACTTGACCTAGTGCAAGCTGTCTCATTTCCCCCGATTTGCGGCGAACTGATTTCCCAACTCCCTCCGGTGGGCGCTGCGGCAGATGGCTTGATCTGTGCGCGCCTATTTAAATAAGCCGCTGGTAGGTGCACCTCGTGATCTTCGGTCCCGAGCAGGCGGAGGCGGAACCGAGCATGAGCGCGAGGTGAACCGAGTGCGCGAGTCACGTGGTGGCGCGGTGTATGACACGCGATGGCAGCGTGTCCGCAGGGGGTACCTGTACCGGCATCCGTGGTGCGTGCTGTGCGGTCAGCCGGCGAGGGTGACCGGTCATCATCCACTGTCCGACGGGTGGCGACGCGGACGCGGACGAGTTCATTGCGCAAACCCGCGGCAACCTGAACGAGCGGCGGGAAGTTCAGCTGATGAAGGTCAAGGCTGCCTCCATCCATTTCGTGTGCCAAGGGGCTCGGTCCGGTGGCCAACGGCTACGAGTTCTTCGCATGCCTTGGAGACGCTGAGCGCGTGGGTTCGCGGTATTGATGGCGCTAACGGTGCGCTCTACATGAACGCCGAGATCCGGGCAAAGATCGCGTCAGGGTTCCGTCGGCTCGGCGGTTATGAGTTGCTGACGTCAGAGATCGCCGGCGAGTGCGCCGTGATGTGGAACGGCATTCCGATGCTGGATGCAGGGCAGAAGCTGGACGGTGCCGATGTGCTGCCCCTTACGGCCGGTACCGGTGGCAAGCGGATCGGTGATGTCTGCGCTGTGTGCTTCGGTTCCACCGAGGCTGCTGAACAAGTGACATTTTGACCGGGGGGCGCTGCGAGAGGGTGAAGACCCCGCCCGGTTCGAGGCCGGCGTGGACGAGCGCGGGAGCAGCGGGCCGGGGTCGGTGAACCAGGCGGCGCCGAACACGCACCGGCGTAGGGTGTGTGGTTAGAGGTATTTCCTGGTCAGCGCGGTGTCGTACGTCTCGTGGGGGAGCGCCGCGGTCCATTCGGGGTCCTTGAGGTCGGCGGTGACGAAGGAGACCCGGTCGTCGCCCTCGAAGTGTCCGCGGGCGGGGGTCAGCAGCGCCGGGTCCAGGTCCACGCCGGTGCCGGCCGCTCCCGGGAACCGCTTGAGGACGCGGTCCGTAATACTTCCCGTACCGCACGCCAGATCCAGCACCCGGGGGTGGGGCCGACGAACGCCTCCAGCATGTTCAGCATGTCCAGCATCACGCGGAACCGCTCCTAGCGGTCCGGCACGGACGCCTCGTGCTGACGGTCCCAGCCGTCCTGTCAGGCTGCCAGGCGGTCGCCGTACGCGTCGCCGCGAACCCCTCCACCCGTAATACCCTCGAATACGTAGCAGCCGTTACCGAGACCCTAATCCGCATCCGTAAGGACTACAAGTGGAACTGGCCCATTACTCGGACTTCGCCGTGCGCCTGGTCAACACCGAGGAGCCGGCCCGCAACAAGGACACGCTCACCTCGGTCGAGGCCGTGCGCGCCCTCTTCGGCGCCAGCACGCAGATGGCCCGTCGGGTCACCGACACCGACGTGACCCGCTTCCGCAACGTCCGCGGCAGGCTGCGCGCGGTCTTCGAGGCCGCCGACGGCGGCGACCACGTCCTCGCGGTCGACCTGCTCAACTCCCTGCTCATGGAGTTCCCCGTCAGCCCCCAGGTCTCCGGCCACGAGACCCTGGACGAGGACGGCACGCCCAACTGGCACATCCACCTCGCCGACCACCCCTCCAACGCCTCCGCCGGCTACGCGGCCATCGCCTCCTTCGGCCTGGCGTTCCACCTCACCGCACACGGCCCCGACCGCCTCGGCCTGTGCCAGGCACCCCCCTGCCGCAACGCCTACCTGGACACCTCCACCAACCGCTCCCGGCGCTACTGCTCCGACCGCTGCGCCACCCGGGCGAACGTCGCCGCCTACCGCGCCCGCAAGCGGCTGGAGGCCGAGGCGTCCGCCCACAGCGGCCGCAGCGCCGACACCGCCCAGGACAGCCGCGCCCTCAGCGAACTCTGATCCTCCGGGCGCGGCCGGAACCGCAGGACCGCCGTCGCCAGCACCAGGTCCTCGGGCACCGCCCCGTAGTCGGTGCTGTCGCCGGTCTCGTTGAACGGGTTGTCCCCGAGCACCCACCAGCCGCCCGGCCGCAGCTCCACCGCCCGCTTCACCACCAGCAGGTCCTGCTGGAACGGGTGGCGCAGCACCACCACGTCACCCGGGCGGACGGCAGCCCCGTACCGCACCACCAGCCGGTCTCCGTGCAACAGGGTCGGCGCCATCGACGGCCCCGTCACCTCCAGCACCTCGAACCGGGAGCCACCCCTGCCCGCCGTCCTGCCCGCCATCCGCGACCTCCTCGCCCGCTCGTCCCTCACGGGGCATGCTGCCGCACCCTGCCGTACATTCGCTCACCACGGCACGACCCGGCCTGGACTTTTGTCCTAAGCCCCCGGGGCCGCTCGCGAAATACCCTTTCCCACGGAGTAATCTCCCCTCCTGAGAAGACGATCACGAGGAGGAGAATCTCCATGCTTTCCCGCCTCTTCGCCCCCAAGGCGAAGGTCTCCGCCCACTGCGACCTGCCGTGTGGCGTGTACGACCCGGCCCAGGCCCGCATCGAGGCCGAGTCGGTCAAGGCCGTCCAGGAGAAGTACCAGGCCAACGAGGACCCCGACTTCCGCGCCCGCGCCATCACCATCAAGGAGCAGCGCGCCGAGCTCGCCAAGCACCACGTCTCCGTGCTGTGGAGCGACTACTTCAAGCCGCCGCACTTCGAGAAGTACCCGCAGCTGCACACCCTGGTCAACGACACCCTGAAGGCCCTCTCGGCCGCCAAGGCGTCCAACGACCCGGCGACCGGCCAGAAGGCCCTCGACCTCATCGCCGAGATCGACCGCATCTTCTGGGAGACCAAGGCCGCCTGAGGCACGCCTCCCCATGACGCCGGAGGGGCCCGACCGTCACCCGGGGGGCCCCACCGCCCCAGCGGGGCCCCCGCGCGCGCGCCGCCGGTGCCGCCCGGCTCACACGTCCACGGCGGCCCCAGGCTCATATAAAC
>NZ_JBHWJJ010000084.1:0-35263 GCF_042732005.1 Streptomyces sp. NPDC059851
CCACCATGTCACGTGTTCTTTCGTTGTTGTTGTGGGCAGGTCTTTTTGTATACCCCACCGTGTCCGGGCCGCGCCGCTGCCCCCCTGATCCGGAGACCGGCGGCACCCGGCTCCCCGCCACGGCCGCAGCCGGCGCCGTGGCCGGGACGGCGTACAGCGCCGCCGCGAACCACATCAGCGTCACGCCGACCAGGACGTGCAGCGCGTTCTTGACCGGCGCATCGGGCAGCGGCGCGAGCAGCGCCAGCAGCGGCACCACGACCGCGTACCCCCAGGACGGCACGCGCGGCCACACCCGGGCGCGGATCGCCGTGGCGCCGAGCAGCGTGCTGCCCGCGGCGAAGGCGATCGCAGAACCCAGCAGGGCGAACCGGGTGGGCCCTTCGAGCAACTGCTCCACGACGGCGGCGTCGAGGTGGAAGAGCGCCATGTTGAGGGTGAACGCCGCCCCGCCGAACAAGCCGGCACCGACCAGGTTCACCACGAAGGCGACCTCACCGAAACGGCCCGTCACATGGCGCTGCCGCAGGTGCAGCGCGGCGATCAGGGGCAGGGAGAGCGCAGGGGCGAGCCCGAGCAGCCAGCTGGTGACCGCGGTCTCCCCGGTGAACGCCTCGACGAGCGCGGGCAGGGCGATGAGCGCCCCGGACAGCAGACCGGACGCGGCGAAGAGCCGGGTAGCGGGTCGGTAAGTGGACATCACGGGCACCTCCAAGGCGGGGACGGACGGTGCCCCCGACGCTAGGAGGCGTCTTCCCGCACTCCACAGATGCGGACCGGGGACTCCTGGGCACACCCGTGACGGTCCACCCGGTGCCGTTCGGCACGTGCCGAACGGCCACATCGCCCACCGGCGGGTCATCGGTCCGCCCGCCGCCCTCGATCACCGGTGGGGCCAGGCCCTAGCCTGGGCCCGGAACACAGGGGGTGACGCGGTGTCCGCGTGGAGCGTCAAGGGATCGGCCCGCCCGGTGCCGTGGATCGCGCCGTTGCTGTACGGAGCCGTGCTCGCCGGCGGACTGTACTTCCAGGCGGTGGGACCTGCCCCCGGCGGCGGGGCACCGGGCACCCACACGGCCGCTTTCGCCGCCGGGCTCGCGCTGCTGTGCGTACTGGAGGGCGTCGAACGCCACCGCTTCCCGGCGCGCACCCCGCGCCGCGCCGCCGCCGTCCTGCTCCTCACGCGCCTGGGGCTCATCGCCGGGGTGAACGCGCTGGACGAGTCGGGCCTGTCCCGCGCACTGTTCGTCCTCCTGCCGTTCTGGGCCTGCTTCGCCTTCGGCCGCCGGACCGCCGTCGCCCTGGCCGCGCTGTGCATGGGTGGCCTGCTCACCGGCTACGTGGCGTCGGCCCCCGGCTGGTACCGGAACCTGGAGCACGTCTCCGATGCGCTGATGCTCGGTGTCGGCCTGGCCCTGGCCGTTTCCATGGCGGCCGTGGCGGTCGCCGAGCAGGAGGGCCGGGCGCGGCTGGCCTCCTATGCCGCCCGCGTCGGCGACCTGTCCGCCGCAGCCGAACGCAACCGGCTGGCCCGCGACATCCACGACAGTCTCGGACACCACCTCACCGCCGCCTCCGTACAGTTGGAGCTGGCCACGGACTTCCACAGCCTCGACCCGGCCGCCGCACGGCTCGCGATCGAGGAGGCCAGGCGCTCGGTGAAGCTCGCCCTGGGCGACGTACGACAGTCCGTCCGCACGCTGCGCGAGGAACCCGCCCAGCCCTCGCTGTCCGCCGCACTGATCGGCCTGGCCCGGGGTCACGGCGGGCGGCCGGTCGTCACCGCCGAGGTCGAAGGCGACGAGAGCGGCTACGAGCCCGCCGCCCTGACGACCCTCTACCGCGCCGCGCAGGAGGGGCTCACCAACGCCCGCCGACACGCCCGCGCCACCCGGGTCTCGATCACCGTCACGCTGGGAACGGACGGCGCCCGGCTGGTGGTCACCGACGACGGCCGTGGCTTCGCCCCCGGTGGCGACGTCGGATTCGGCCTGCTCGGCATACGGGAACGGGTACGGCTGGTCGACGGCCGGGTGGAGCTGGACAGCGCCCCCGGAGCAGGAACCCGGCTCACCGTGACCGTCCCGCGCTCGCCGGTCACCGGGACGGCGGCGCCGTGACGGTACGCGTCCTGGTCGTCGACGACCAGCAGCTCATCCGCGAGGGCATCGCCGCTCTGCTCGGCATCCGGCAGGGCATCACCGTCGTCGGCACGGCGGCCGACGGCAAGGAGGCGGTGGACAGGACGCTTGAGCTGCGGCCCGACGTGGTCCTCATGGACGTCCGCATGCCGGGGATGGACGGAGTCGAGGCCGCCGCCGTCCTGCGCGTCAGGGCCCCGGAATGCCGGACGGTCATGCTGACGACCTTCGACGACGAGGAGTACGTCATCCAAGCGCTGCGAGCCGGGGCGAGCGGCTACCTGCTGAAGGACCTGTCCGCGGAGGAACTGGCCCACGCCCTACGGCTCGCCCACGCCGGCGTCACGCAGCTCGACTCCTCGGTGGCCTGCAGGCTGGCCGCCGCCCTGCCCCGCCCGTGCGGCCCCGCACCGGACCCGCAGGCCCCCGCCCTCAGCCCCCGCGAAACCGAAATCCTCCGACTGGTGGCCGAGGGCCTGACCAACCGGGAGATCTCCGCGGCGCTCTTCGTCAGCGAAGGCACCGTCAAGAACCACGTCTCGCGCATCCTCGGCCGCCTGAAGCTGCGCGACCGCACCCAGGCGGCGATCCGCGCCCGCGACATGGGCCTGCTGTGAGGCGGCGCCGGCACGGTCCTCGCCGACCGGCGGGCGATGCGGCGCAGCCGCCCCACGACGCACCCGACGGCCGGGTGGGTGATGACCGGGTGCTCGCCCGCGTGTGCCGCACCGCGTGGCCGAACCCCGGTGCGACGATCCACGAAGCCCGCTTTTCCCTCCGTCCCCCTGGAGTTTTCGGTGCTCGAACGCAAGCAGGTCAAGGGCCGCACCCAGGTCACCTTCGTCCTCCCCGAGAACGCTCCGGACGGGCCGGTCAGCGTGGTGGGGGACTTCAACCAATGGAACCCCGCGGCCCACCCGCTGAAGGCGCGCGGTGACGGCACGCGCGCCGTCACCGTCGCTCTCCCCTCCAACGGCACTCACTCCTTCCGCTACCTGGCCGCCGGTGACTACTGGTTCGACGACGAAAGCGCCGACGGCCACGACGGCACCAACGGTCGCCTCCACACCTGACGCCCCACTGCTTTCCCCGCGACCCTCCGTGTCCTGGGGGCGGCGGCAGCCGCCCTTCGTACGGCCGGCGCCCCCGGATGGTTGATCGGGGGCGCCGGGGACCGTACTGACCAGGCCGACACGAGCCGCTGCGCACCGGCGCACGCTCCGCCGAGCAGGCTGTCCCCGGTCTACAGTGCGGTCTGTGACTGATCAAGAAGGGCAGTTCCTGGAGGCGGTCCGCGCCGTTCTGGCGGAGGCCGGGTTCACCGAGGGCGCGGCCGGTGCGGAAGGTGTCCGCACCGTTCAGCACGCCCGCGGTGTGATGGTCGGCTGGATGCCGGAGGGGATTCGCAGCGTGCGGGTCAGGCGTCGGGGGCCGCGTCGCAGCCGCAACGCCGGTCGGAGGGACCTGCCCGGGCTCCGGCACGCCTTCGGCCTCGCGCTCGCCGCCGTGTTCCGCAACGCGGGCTTCACCGTGGAGACCCGCGGTGACGACTGGGTCCTCGTCGTCCAGCCGGAGCACCAACCGGAACTGTAGACCCGGACCCGGAGGTTGCCCGACCGTGCGGGGGGCACGGCAGGCGTACGGCGGCCCGTAGCCCCCGTCCAGGAGGTGGTCTCGAAGGCCGAGAGTCCGAAGTCGCACGTTCCCCACGGTGAGGGACCCGGTCGTCACGAGGGCACCGAGCAGCTCGGCTGGTTCCCGTTCCTTCGATTCCCCGAAGAAGCAGGGCGCCGGCGCCCGTAAGGCCCGCAAGGGCCCGCACGGCGGCAAGGCTCCAAGCCGCTGACTCGCCGCCCCGCTTCTGGGGGACGCCCCGGCTGCTGGGGAACCCAGAGGGGCCGGGGCGGAATCGAGGGCGCCGGGCAGCAGCCCGGCGCCGGCCCCCCTTGACCACCGCTCCCTCTACCTCTACGTCATGGAGCCGGGTTGGGGACCCGAGGCCTTCCCCGGGCCGGTGAACGGCTTCGGCGGGGCCGATTCGGGCGGTTCGGCCGGCGTGACCGGTGCGAGGTGCCTTACTGGCTCCTCCGTTTCGTTAGATCCGGCTGGCACCTCCGACCCCCTCGGCTCGACTCCCGTCTCGGTCTTCGTTCCGCTCGTCTCGGTTTCCGTTCCGCTCGGCGTTTCCGTTCCGCTCGGCGCCTTCGCCGGTGCTTCGGGGGCGCCGATCACACCGCCGTTGCGGCGCAGGGCGGCGTACCCGAGGCCGATGCCGAGGGCCACGGGCCAGTCGAGGACGTCGACCGCCGCCAGCACACCGAGGCCGACGTAGAGGGGGAGGCCCTTCTTGGCGGGCAGTACGCGGCGGGCGACGTTCACGGGCAGCATCGCCGCGGTCGCCGCGCCGTCCGCGACGCGGTCGAACGAGGGGACGGTCACGGTGAACGTCCGCTGTCCGCTGTCCTGCTTGGCCCCGGTGGGCTCGGCGCCGGGCCGGTCATGGTCGTGGGCGGGGTCCACAGATCTCACCTCCGGGAATGAGCGCGCTAGGGCAAATAGCCCTCCCGTGGGCGTATTGCCTGTTTGAGGTGGGATAAGCAGATTCGCGAGATTGCTCACCGTTGCGTTCCAGCCGCAGGCGGGTGGGCCACGCCCTGTCCCGCCTGCTGCCACCGAGGGAGCGCGCTCATGCCGGAGTCGGAGAACGCTTCGTCGGCCCAGCCGTCCTCCAGCTCCTCCTCGCACTCGGCCGCAGACACGGTGGTCACCTTCTTCGGCGACGTGCTCTCCAGCCTGGCCGCGCACACGGCATCGGGCGTGCGGGCGGCCCGCGAAGCGGCACAGGACCTGGTGACTCCGCCCCGCCGTCAGGTGTGGCGGCGGCCGGGGCGCTGCTACATCGAGGTGTCCGGCGTACACGGTGCGGGAGGCGGGGGTGTGTCGCGTCGCGTCGAGCGGGCGCTGGAGGGACATCCGGGGGTGTTGTGGGCGCGGGTGAACGCGCCGATGGAACGGGTGGTGGTCGAGCTGGGCACGCCGCCGGCACCGCAGGCGGACCTGGTGGCCCTGGTGGAGGGCGCGGAAGGGGCGCACGCAGCCGACGAGGAGGCCTTCGACGAGTGGACTCCGGAACCGGACCACCCCGCCGAAGGCCTACCCTTCGCCTCCCTCGCCGCCTTGGCCGCGGACACGGCGGGCCTGGCCATCGCCACCGCACGCCGACTCGCTCCCTGGTTCGGCCTGCCCGCGGAGGTCGCCGCCCTCATCGACGCCCTGCGCACCCACCCGCGCCTGCGCCACCTGGTCGAGGACGTCAGCGGTGAGGCGGGTGCAGAGTCCCTGCTCTCCGTGGCGGGCGCCGTGATCCAGGGCGTGGCGACGGGCGGCAGCGGAATCGGCCTGGACGTGGTGCTGCGGGCGGCGGCTTGGCGCGAGGCGAGCGCTGAACGCGACGCCTGGCGCGTGGCGGAAGCCGGACTCGTCCGGAGCCCCGAGGAGGCTTCCGCCGAAGCCGTGGCGAGCGAGCGGGCCGGGCCGCTGCCCAAGGACGCGGCGGATCGCTTCGCCGAGCGGTCCATGGCAGCAGGGGTCGTTCTGGCGGCGGCCGCCCTGCCCTTCGCAGGGCTGCGGCGGGCGATCGCCGTTGCCGTCGCCGCCGTGCCCAAAGCCCCGAAAGCGGGTCGGGAAGGCTTCGCCGCGAGCCTGGGCCGGTACCTGGCCCAGCGCGGCGTGGTCACGATGGACCGCACCGTCCTGCGACGACTCGGACAGGTGGACACGATCCTCTTGGAGGAGGACGCCCTCCGCGGGGAGCGCTACGAGCCGATGGACCTCGACGTGGTGAACGGCGCCGACCCGGCGGAGGCGGCCGACCGCCTCTTCTCCCTCTACGACCCCGACGCCCCGCTCGCCACCCAGCACGCCGGAGACTGGACCCTCGGCCCGCTGGAGGAACTGCCCCTCGACCGGGAACCCGCCGCCCAAGGCGGCCCTGACACGGCGGGGCCGGACGGAACCCGGTCCGACACGGCGGAGCGGATGCGCCGCCGCGGGGCCGAGAAGGTCCTCGGCCTGGCCCGCGGGCGCCGCCTCCTGGCCGTCGCGGGTCTCGCCGCCCAGACCGCCCCGGGGGCGGAGGCCGTCGCGGCTGCGGCGCGGCGGGCCGGAGCACGCGTCGTCGTCGCCACCACCCGCGACGACGCCCGCATCCCGTACGCCGACGCGGTCGTCCCGGCAGGCCGGCGACTGGTCGCGTCGTTGCGGGGCCTCCAAGCCGACGGGGCCGTCGTCCTGCTCCTGTCCGGCAACCGCCGCGCCCTGGCCGAAGCCGACTGCGCGATCGGCGTCCACCACCGCGGGGAGCACACCCCCTGGGGCGCGCACCTCCTCGTCGGCCAGGACCTCGAAGCGGCTGCCATCGTGGTCGACGCCGTCGCGTCCGCCGCCGTGGTGGACCGCGACAGCCACCTCCTCTCCGCCGGCGGCAGCGGCGTCGGAGCCGTGACCGCCCTGCAGTCACCGGTACGACGGGCGACGGCGCGGGTACTCGCGACCGGCAACACGGCCGGGCTGTTCGCGTTCGGCCTCGGCCTCTGGCGCGCCCGTCAGCTGCTGGCCCGCCCCCTCGCCCCGCCGGTGACCACGACCCCCTGGCACCTGATGCCCGCCGACAGGGTCCTCCAGCGGCTCGACAGCCGGTCCGAAGGACTCTCGGCGCAGGAGGCCGCCGCCCGAGTGGGCGAGGCCTACGCCGGTGCCCCCGAGCCGCTGACCCTCCCGCACGCCTTCATCGAGGAACTCTCCAATCCGCTCACACCCGTCCTCGCGGTCGGCGGCGCCCTCGCCGCCGCCGTGGGCTCCCGTACCGACGCGGTACTGGTGGCCGCGATCACCAGCCTGTCCGCGCTGGTCGGCGGCGTCCAGCGGGTACGGACCGACCGGGCCCTGTCGGAACTGTTCGCCCGGTCCGCGATCGGGGCCCGTGTCCGCAGGGCCGGCCGCGAGCGCCTGGTGGCCGCCGGCGAACTGGTACCCGGTGACATCGTCGTCCTCGGGCCCGAGGACGTCGTGCCCGCCGACTGCCGGCTCCTGGAGTCGGACGGGCTGGAGGTGGACGAGTCCTCACTGACCGGCGAGTCCCTGGCGGTCGCCAAGGACCCGGCGCCCGTCATCGCGGCCTACCTCCAGGGCCGCACCTCGATGCTGTACGAGGGCACCAGTGTGTCGGCCGGACACGGCGTCGCCGTCGTCGTCGCCACCGGGCAGGCCACCGAAGCGGGCCGGAGCCTCGCCACCACCCGCCAGTACGCGCCGAAGACCGGCGTGGAATCCCGCCTCTCCTCGCTCACCCGCGCCAGCATCCCCGTCGCCCTCGGTTCCGCCGTCGCCGTCACCCTCTCCGGCCTCCTGCACGGCCGGCCCCTCAGCGACAACCTCGCCTCCGCCGTCAACCTCGCCGTCGCCTCGGTCCCCGAGGGCCTCCCCTTCCTGGTGAACGCCGCCCAGTTGGCGGCCGCCCGTCGCCTCGCCGCCGCGGGCGCCCTGGTCCGCAATCCCCGCACGATCGAGGCACTCGGACGTGCGGACGTACTCTGCTTCGACAAGACGGGCACGCTCACCGAAGGCACCCTGCGCCTTGCCGAAGTGAACGACGGAGAAACCACCGCCCCCCTGGACCGTCTGCGCACCCGGCACAAAGAGGTGCTCGCCGCCGCGTTGCGCGCCACCCCGGCCGCCCGGCAGGCCGAGCCGATGGCCCACCAGACCGACCGGGCCGTCCTCGACGGTGCGCAGCGGGCCAGGGTCGGGCCGCGTACCGGCGCCGCCCGCTGGCAGCGCACCGACACCCTGCCCTTCGAACCGGCCCGGGCCTACCACGCCACGGCCGGACACGCCGGGGGCAGCGTCCTGCTCAGCGTCAAGGGCGCGCCGGAGAACGTCATCGCCCGCAGCACCCGCTGCCGCTCCCCGCGCGGCCCGGCGACCGCGCTGGACGCAGGCTCCCGCGCCGAGTTGACGGCCACGGCGGAGGAACTCGCCGCCGCGGGACGTCGGGTCCTCGCAGTGGCGGAGCGCCGCATGGGCGACGACGAGGACCTGACCGACGACGCCGTCCACGACCTCGTCCTGCTCGGCTTCGTCACCCTCGCCGACCCCTTGCGGTCCAGCGCCGCTCCCGCCACCGCACGCTTGCGGGCAGCGGGCGTCCAGACCGTCATGCTCACCGGCGACCACCCGGCGACCGCCGACGCCGTTGCCTCGGCCCTCGGCGACGCCGCAGCCGGTCCGAGGGCGGACACGGACGACGGGGCCGGGCTCACCGTCCGTACCGGCCCCGAACTCGACGAGCTGGACGACGACGCCCTGGACGAAGTACTGCCCACCGTGGACGTCATCGCCCGGTGCAGCCCCACCCACAAGGTCCGCATCGTCCAGGCGTACCAGCGCCTCGGACGTGTCGTGGCGATGACGGGAGACGGCGCCAACGATGCACCCGCCATCCGGCTCGCGGACGTGGGCATCGCGCTCGGCCGCCGCGGCACCCCCGCCGCGACCGCCGCCGCAGACCTCGTCGTCACCGACGACCGGCTGGAGACCATCGTCTCCGCCCTCACCGAGGGCCGCGCCATGTGGGCCTCCGTCCGCGAGGCCCTCGCCATCCTCATCGGAGGCAACCTGGGCGAAGTCACCTTCAGCGTGCTCGTTTCCGCCGTGACGGGTACCACCCCCCTCAACGCCCGGCAGATCATGCTGGTCAACCTGCTGACGGACCTCGCCCCCTCGCTGGCCATCGCCATGCGGCAGCCCCCCGACACGACCGCGACACGCCTCCTCGAAGAGGGCCCGCACCGTTCCCTGACCACGGCCCTCACCCGTGAAATGCTGCACCGCGGAGCGGTGACCACGACCGGAGCCGGCCTGGCCTGGACGGCGGCACGCCTGACCGGCACCGCGCGACGGGCAGGGACGGTCGCCCTGGCCGCCGTGGTCGGCACCCAACTCGTCCAGACCCTCACGACCGGCGGCCAGGACCGCAACGTCCTCGTCGCCGGTCTCGGCTCGGCCGCCGTACTGGCCGCGATCATCCAGGTTCCGGGAGTCAGCCGGTTCTTCGGCTGCGTGCCCCTGGGGCCCTTCGGCTGGGGCATCGCCCTCGGCTCCATTGCCGTCGCCACTGCCCTCGGCCATCTCTGGACCCTCGTCCCGACCGCCGCGCACCCCGCCGCCCCACCCGGGAGCACGTGAAGCCCAAGTGCATCCCGTGGCGTGGGGATGCCACACCCGGGGAGACCTCACGTAACTCCACGACCGTGATCGGGAACGGGCCGGGTGGTGCGAGGGCCGCAGCGTCCGGTGTCCCGCCCGCCGTCCGCTTCCAGACGCGAACGTATTTGGCCTTCGTGGCCCAGACGCCCAGATCTCCGGTGTCGGCACTGTAGCCCTCCCAGGTCCTGCCCCGTTCCTCACCGGCCGGCAGCCGGGTCGCAGGCTTTTCCTCCCACACCGTGACGTGGGTGACCCAATGGAGGACTTGGTGGAACGGGTGGTCGTCCTGGGCGGGCCCACTCGGGGCGCGCAGTGAACCCAGCCTGCTCAGCCCCAGGTGGGCGAGGGAGTACGCGACCGCAGCCGCCCCCTCGTCCCCTTCGTCAGCAGGCACCGTGACGACGACGCCCTCGTAGTGCGGTGCACCGTACAGGGTCGCGTTGAAACCCGGGTCGGGGTGGTCCACCACGGCTTCCTCCGACGTCGTTCCGGCCACCTCCCGCCCACCTCCGGCCGTCACCTCGGGGAGCAGGGGGACCTGCTCCCCGAACGGTCGTCCGGCCCCCGTCGTCCTCGGCCCCGTCGAGCACGTGCTGCGACCGTGCCGGCGCCCGGTGGGTCGGGGTGGTGGCATCCGTTCAAGGCTTGAGGTTGTCCTTTCCCTTCTCCTTCATCTCCCGGGCCTTGCCGCGGGCCTCCAGCGCTGCGCCCTTGGCCTCCGTCGTTCTGTTGCCCAGGGCGTGCGCCGTCTTCCGCACGGCCTTCCCCGCCACTTGCTCGGCCTTGGCTTTGACCTTTTCGCTGGCACTCATGTCCGTTCCCCACTTTCCTCCTCTTTCGCCTCTACCCAGGGAAGGCGGGTACAACGGGCTCGCGCGGGGTCCGACGCACTTCCTGCGCCCGCGAAGCCGTGTGGGCGGGAGTTGCTCAGCGATCCGGTGGAGGGAGCAGGGGGCCGAGGGGGCCGAGGTCGAGGTTGAGGTCTTCGAGGGTGAAGCCGTGCTGGGCGCACAGTTCGGTCATGCGCTCGTGGAGGGCGAGGAGGGTCGCCCCCAGCTCCTCCTCCTGCGCGTCGCTGAGGCCGCCCGCCTCGACGCGGCGTACGGCCTGCCGCTCGATGAGCTGCCGGAGGAGTTCGACCACGGTCAGTACGAGCTTGACCAGATCTTCCCCGACCGTGTCGGGACCCGTGCGGATACGACGTCCGCGGGAGCGGCCGGATGGTGGCGCGTCCGTCGGGGAGGCCGGCAGCAGCCGGACGGCGTCGGCCATCGCGTCACCGACCGGACGCAGGTCCGGGGCGTCGCGGTGCGGCCGACGGGTGGGCTCACGGCTCATGGCGTTCACCGTTCCACTCCGGTCGTGGGGCGTCGGCGGTGCTGACGGAGCTGATGAGGGCGCGCAGGGAGATCCGGACGAGGTCGATGTCCGCGATGGACAGGATGATGTCGCCGGTGATCACGACGCCTCCGGCCAGCAGCCGGTCGAGGAGGTCGACGAGTGCGACTTGCCGACCGGCAAGGGCGGTGTGGTCGTGGTGGTCGGAGAGGCTCATGACGCAGGGGTAGCCGGTGGTGGGGGTGCAGGAGGTTGCGGGGGTGCAGTGGGTGCAGGAGGGGGCGAAGGGGGTGCCGGAGGCGGCGCAGGGGGCGCAGCGGCGGGCAGCGGCGCGGCGAACGAGTACGGCGCCCAGGGGCCGGTCACCTCAAGGCGGATCCCGGGAAGGTCCTCGGCCGCTCTGTGGAGCGCTGCCCGGAAGGCGTCGGCCTGGTCGTCGGGGACGAGGAAGGCGTCGTTGAGGACGTTCTCCCCGGCCGTCGGCGCGGTGAGGGGGCCGCTCTGCGCGGGGTGGCGCACGTGCTGGGTCGTGTACCGCCCGGCGATGGCGGCAAGGCGGTCGGCAGCCAGCTGCGCCTGCCGGTAGTGGTCCTCGCGGGCGTCGTGGTGGGCCCGCCGGGCCTGCAGGTAGGCCTTGCCGGGGCTCGCGGGTGGGGCCTCCGTGGTGGCGTCGGGGGTGGCGGGTGCGGTGGAGGGGCGTACGTAGATCTTGACTCCGTACTCGGTGTGGGCGCTGAGCCGGGCCAGCTGGGTGGCGAAGTCCCGGGTCTGTGCGTGCAGGGCCTGGAGCGCCCGGGTGTGGTCCTGGTAGAGGGTGGCCATGCGCAGGGGCAGCACGGTGGTGTGTGCGGCGAGGGCCTCGATGACGTGGTGGTGGGCGCGGGCGGTGTCCTCGAGCCAGCGCAGGTCCTCGAAGTGGTCCCTGAGCGCGTCTTCTGCCCAGTCGGCCTGCGGGACGTCGCTGATGACGAAGGCGACCGGCCCCCCAGCACCACCGGGGGGCACCAACACGGTGACGGGGCTCCCCGCCACTCCGACGAGGGCCGGCAGGACGTGGTCCAGTACGGGCGTGGGGGGCGCGACGGCGTAGACGTAGGTGAGGGTCGGGGGAGCGGGGGCGTTCACGGCTCGGTCCTCCGCCTCGGCGTACCGCGGGCGGGCCGCTCCTGCCGCTCCTCCTGCTCAAGGCCCAAGGGGTCGGGCTGCGGCTCGGAGGCGGTGAGCCGGTCCCGCCGCAGTTGTGCCAGTTCGGCGCGCAGGCGCTGGTTCTCGGCGGCGAGGGACGGGTCCTGGTGGCGGGAGGACAGTGACGCATCGTGTTCCCACCAGTCGATGCCCATCTCCCTGGCCTTGTCCACCGACGCGATCACGAGCCGCAGCTTGATGGTGAGCAGCTCGATGTCGAGAAGGTTGATGCGGATGTCGCCGGCGATGACGATTCCCTTGTCCAGCACGCGCTCGAGGATGTCGGCCAGGTTGGCCGAGGAGCTGGGCGGGTAGCCCGCCATCGGTGGGCCAGTGCCGAATCTGCGGTCCAGGGGGTTCGTCACGTACGTTCGCCTCCCAGTGGTCTGTCGCCGGTGTCCTCGTCGTGGGCGTCGCCCGTGGCGGGTCCCCGTACGGACACGGGGGGCGTCCCGCCACCGGGCCGTCCCGTCACAGGTCGCCCCTGCGGTACCTGTCGATCTCCATCAGCCGTTCGATCAGCAGGTCTTCCTCGCGTTCGAAGGTCTCTTCGTCGATCTCACCGTCGGCGAGTCGATGCTCCAGCTCGGCGAGCTCCGCCCGTACGGACGCCGGGTCGTAGTACTCGGCCTCGGCCCTGTCCGCCACGCGCTGCGCGACCCAGACGACGGTCCGGACGGGGAGCAGGGGTGAGGTGATCAGTTTCTCCAGCAGGCCCATCGCAGGGTCCTCCTTCCTTCTGCGGGGCCGGCGCGTCCTACGCCACGAAGCTGTACGGGGGCAGCGGCCCGGTCAGGCGGACCGAAAGACCCGCATCGTCCGCCCGGACCAGCTCGTCGTGCGCATTGAGTACGGCTGCTGCGCCGTCCCGCGGAACCAGCAGGGACAGGTTGAGGAAGTCCTCACCACCAGGGACGTGGAGGGTGTGCTCCCGGCCCAGCGGCGCCAAGGACCGGACCAGCCCGTCGGCCGCGTTCGCGCGCCGCTGCTCGACCTCGGCGGCGATCAATTGCCCGAGCTCCAGGGGCAGGCGCGGGTCCGGTGACCCGCTGAGGATCTCTTCGTTGAGCCTCCGCGCCTCGGGTGAATCGTCCAGGATCTCGCGGAGCAGGTGCTCCTGCTCCAGCGAGGCCTTGATGTTGTACTCCGCACAGTCCTGTACGCGTTCCAGGGCGGCCCGGTATGCGCCCTCCTGCTCTTCGAGGACCTGGCGCACGGCCCCGTCGTCGGGCGCGGTGTACCCGAATTGCAGCGGCAGCGGCGTCCCGTCGGCCATGAGGCGGTCCTGAACGGCCTGGTGGGCTGCCACGTCCCGCCTTTTGGGGCGGATCTCCTCGTCGATGTCGCTGACCACGGCGTGCAGATCCCCTGCGGATACCACCCGCACGGCTGCGCCGTGGGCGCCGACACCGGTGAGCCCGTCGATCCGGCAGGGATGGTCACGCAAGGTGACGGCATACACGTAGACGGCCATGGGTCACTCCCTTTCGCGCCGCACGGGCCGTCGGGCGGGGCGCCGGCGTCGAGGTTCTTGTTCCTCCTCCTCTTCCTCGGGCTCCTCCTCCTTGCTCTGGCCGGACAGCGACTGCGTCACGGCATCGAGCGCGCCGGTGAGCGCACCCTTGGTCTTGCCCCGGCTGCCGCCCTCGACCATCTGGTCGACGACTTCCGGCAGCTGTGCGGGGGCCTTGCGGCCCGCCTCCAGGTCGAGCCGGTTGCAGGCCTCGGCGAAGCGGAGGTAGGTGTCGACGCTTGCGACCACGATGCGGGCATCGATCTTGAGGATTTCGATCCCGACCAGGGAGACGCGCACGAAGGCATCGATGACGAGCCCACGATCGAGAATGAGTTCCAGGACGTCGTAGAGGCTGCTCGTTCCTCCGCCGCTGCGGCTGACGCCTCCGCTCGCTCCCTGCGGCACCATCGTCATGGCTCTTCCCTTCCGGGCCGGTGCGGTGTCAGCCGCCCAGCCGGTCGATCATGCCCCGGCTGTACCTCCGGGTCCGTTCGTAGGAGATCAGCTCGCCCTGCTCGTCCAGCTGCACCCGGTAACTGGCCATGACGCTGGTGGTGTCCGGGATGCGTTCGAGCTCGACCACCTCGACCACCGCCTGCCAGCCGTCGTCCGTCGGTTTGAGGGACGACACCGATTCGGGGCGCCGGCCGAGCAGCTCCGACAGCTGCTCCGCGGCCGCCCGCATGGCGGCCGCCGCACTGGGCACACCGTGCCTCTGGGAGGCGCTGGCCTTGCGCGCCGGCCTGGTACGGGGCTGCTCGTCGTCGTCGCCCTGGGGCGGGCGGCGCCGACGGCGAGCCGGTTCTGGCGTGGTCATGTGCTCCCCTCGTGACCGATCTCCGTGGACGTAAAACGCCTCCCCCGTCACCTCCGGGCCACACCCCTCAAACCGGATTTTCTTCACATCTCGCTGCATATCCCCGGCCAGGGTGAGCAGCCCCCTGGTAGGTACCGACGTCGTCAGGGCCTCGTCCTGATGGAAGGACCACCGCCACCTGGCCGGGGCCAGGTGATCCACCACCTCGGGAAGGGATCAGGTTATGGAGGACACGTCCAAGCTCGCCCTGGCAGCCGCCGTCACGGGAGGCTACCTACTGGGGCGAACGAAGAAGGGCCGCCTGGCCCTGTCGTTGGCGACTTACCTCGCCGGCCGTAGGTTCAGCCTCCAGCCGGGCCAGCTCATGGCACTGGGGCTGCGCAAACTGCAGGAGATGCCACAGACGGCCGAGCTCGGTGAACAGCTGCGCGGCGAAGCCCTCGAAGCGGGCCGCAAGGCCATCAAGGCCGCCGCCAACCGGCAGCTCTCCAGCCTGGCCGACTCCCTCCACCAGCGCACCCTCGAACTCACCAGCGGGCGCGAGGAGCCGGACGAGCGCGAGGAAGACGAGAGCGAAGCGTACGAGGACGCCGGCTACGACGAAGAGGCCGAAGAGCCGGAGTACGAGGACGAGGAGCCGTACGAGGCCGAGGAAGAGGGCGAGGAAGAGCCCTACGAGGGCGAGGAGGAGGAACCCTACGAGGCCGAGGAGGAGGGTGAGCCGGAAGAGCCCTACGAGGATGAGGAGCCGGAAGTAGAGGAGGAGCCGGAGCCCGAGGAGGAGCCGGAGGAGGAGCCGGAGGAGGAGCGTCCCCGCAAGCGTCCGCGCCGCAGCAGCGCACGATCATCGGCATCGCGCGGCGCTCCCGATCGCGCCTCCGCCACTCGTCCGAGCCCGGCACCGTCCCAGAAGCCGGCCGCGAAGAAGCCGGCCGCGAAGAAGGCCGCGCCCGCGAAGAAGCCGCCCGAGAAGAAGGCCGCGCCCGCGAAGAAGGCCGCGCCCGAGAAGAAGGCCCCGTCCGCCAAGAAGGCACCCTCGGCGAAGAAGACGGCCCCACCGGCCAAGAAGGCCGCGCCAGCGAAGAAGGCCCCGACGAAGAAGGCCCCGGCCAAGAAGGCCCCGGCGAAGACGTCGAGCGCACCGGCGAAGAAGGCCGCGGCGAAGAAGACCAGTGCAGCGGCGAAGAGCAAGGCCCCGCCGGCCAAGAAGGCTGCGGCGAAGAAGACCAGCGCGCCGGCGAAGAAGTCCACGACGCGCCGGTCGGCACGGAGCACCGGCGGCAGGAAGGCCGCGACGTCAGCGAAGAAGACGACGGCGCGCAAGCCGTCGACGCGGAGGTAGCGCCATGGCCACCCCAAACCGTTCACGCACGTCCGGGGGCTCAGCGTCTCCCGTGGACCAGCTGCTCGAAGAAGTCGGCGGCTACCTCTCGGCCCAGGCGAACCAGCTGGCCGACAAAGCGGTCGACAAGCTGGGGAACCTCACCGACGACCTCCACGACGTGGCCGACAACGGAGGCTCGCTCGCGGACATCGGCGGCCGACTCCTGCAGGGCGACTCACCCCTCAAGGCCGCCGTGGGCAGCACCCTCGGCGGACTCAAGGACAAGGTCAAGGACATCGGCAGCAGCCTGACGGGCGGGGGCAAGGGCCGCAAGAGCGGGTCCAAGCCCACGCACATCTGCGAAGTCGTCGACGTCGGAGTCCCGCTGCGCTACGCCTACGACCACTGGACGCGGTACGAGGAATTCAGCACGTTCTCCAAGGGCGTCCGCAGCGTCTCACAGGGTGACGACACCACATCCGACTGGAAGGTCAAAGTGGGCCCGTCCACCCGCAGCTGGCAGGCCACCGTCCAGGAGCAGGTCCCCGACGAGCGGATCGTGTGGACGTCCCAAGGCGCCAAGGGCACCACGCGCGGATGCGTCAGCTTCCACGAACTCGCTCCTTCCCTCACCCGTGTGCTGGTCATCGTCGAGTACTACCCCTCCGGCCTGTTCGAGAGGACGGGCAATCTGTGGCGTGCGCAGGGCCGGCGCTTGCGGCTGGACCTCAAGCACTTCGCGCGCCACGTGACCCTCACGGACGAGGAGCCGGACGGATGGCGGGGCGAGATACGCGACGGTGAGGTGGTGCGTACCCACGAGGAGGCGGTCGAAGAGGAGGAGGCCTCACAAGAGGAGGGTTCGGAAGAGGAGGAAGCCTCACAGGAGGGTCCGGAAGAGTACGAGGACGAGGAGTACGAGGAGGACTACCCCGAGGACGAGGACGAGGAGGAGTACACCGACGAGGAGGAAGAGGGCGAAGGCGAAGGCGAGGACGAGGACTACCCCGAGGACGAGGGCGCCGAGGACGAGGGCCCGGGCGAGGACGAGGGCCCGGGCCGGGCCGCGCGTCGTCGCCGACGCCAGCCCAGCCGCCGCTGACCACCCGCTGCCGCTGCACGGCGGGGCCGCCGTCCCCGAAGGGACGGCGGCCCTGTGCTCGCGGCTCGGTCAGGTCAGGGTGTCCTTGGCCTTCCGTCCGGTCTGCTTGGCGTCAGCGGCAGTCTGCTCGATCTTTCCCTTCGCCTCAAGGCTCTCGTTGCCGACGGCCTTGCCGGTCGTCTCCTTCACCTTCCCCTTGGCCTTCTTGCCCACGTCCTTGGCTTTCTTACCTGTGGCCATGTGGTCACCTCCGAGCTTCTCCCTGGCCGCTGCCCCCTGAGGCGCTACCTATGCCTCTCGAACCGCCGTTATTGCTTCGAGCCCGTGCCGGGCCCCGAGGGAATCCGACCTGCACCCGTCCGCGCTCCATAACGCCGCCCGTACGACGGCCCTCAGCGCACGCCGGATCGCCAATCCCACGCCCCACATCAGCAGTCGTACGCCCCACACCGACATGCGCAGGACGGTGCGGCGGACCATGGCTCGGGGCGTCCAGCGAGCGAGCACCCGACGCCTGCCCCACTTGTGTCCGCGCCGCCCCGGTGTGAACTTCACGAGTGTCTCCTGCCGGCCACCAGACGATAGAGGGCCAGGAGGATGAAGGAACCGACAATGGCGGCGACCCATGTGGAGATCTCGAAAAAGCCGTCGATGGAGTCGACCCCGAAAATCACCTTGCCGAGCCATCCACCCAGAAGAGCGCCGGCAATGCCGATGAGGATCGTGACGATGATGCCGCCGGGGTCACGACCCGGCATCAGGAACTTCGCGATGATCCCGGCTAGCAGGCCCAGAAGAATCCAGCCGATGATGCCCATGGAATACCTCTTGTCAACGCTCGATGCACGAATCGTCTATGGATCCATCTGCACCACTTACTGGATTCCAAACCTCGAAAGTTCACGGAGCGCGAAATCTCCTCTGCGGGACGTGTCGGTAGGATCAGCAGAACACCTTCGGTGATTGCGGCGCACGGCAGGGGGTAAGAGCGGCACGTACCAGGAGGTATGTCATGGGTACGGGCACGGAAGACGCTGATCGCCTGACGACGCTCCTGAACTCCGGCCGGTACGTGGTTCGCGTGAGCGGCGACATGGACTTCGATCACGCGGAGCAGCTGGACAGCTCGTTGACGGCGGCCCTGTCCCGCGCCGAGGACGGTTCTGACATCGTCGTCGACCTGCAGCACTCGTCCTTCTGTGACTCCGCAGGGCTCAACGCGTTGCTGACGGCCAGGCGACAGGCCCTGGAAAGGGGACAGCGGCTTGTGCTCGCCGCGCCCAGTCACCAGATGATCAGGATGCTGGAGCTCACCGGATCGGTCGACCTGTTCGCCCTCGTCCCCGCGGCGACGGACTGACCCCCTCCGGGCCGGCGGAACGGTTCGGCCCGGAGGGGAACTCCGGCGATCACCCGGGCGGCGTCGGCGGCGGACCGGGTGCTGCGACCCGGGGCCGGACCGGCCCGGGAGGCGGCGGTCGTCATGCGTGTCCTTCGGCCGGCTGGACGTCTTCGGCCGTTCGCGGGCGGACGTGCCTCAGCCCCGCCCCGCCGGCGCGAGCGAGGAGTTCCGCACGGGTGACGGCTTCGGTGCGCGTCGACGGGACGGTGCAGGCGTGGGCACCGGCGATCGCTCCGTACAGGGCGCAGCGCCGCGGGTCCTCGCCGTTCAGCCAGCCGAGCAGGAAACCGGAGGCGAAGGCGTCGCCCGCGCCGTTGCTGTCCACCACCGGGGCGGGGGGCGTGACCGGGGGTACGTGCGTCACCTCGCCGTCCGCCAGCAGGTAGGCGCCCTCCGCGCCGGCGGTGGCCACGACGGTCCGGGCCCGGCCGCGGGCGGCGATGTCGCGCATCGTGCGTTCCGGGTCGGCCAGGGCGGTGGTGGAGACGAAGACGACGTCCGCCTCCAGAGCGAACGGCTCGTGGTACGGGTTCACACCGTCCCAGTCGTGCAGGTCGGTGGAGAGGGTGACGCCGGCCTCGCGGAGCACCGGCAGCGCGTGGGCGCAGGGGTGGGTGATGACGACGTGCGCATGGCGGCTGGCGGCGGCGAGCTCGCGCACTACCGCCTCGGGCAGCCGGTCCGGCTCGCGGGCGCGGGTGTCGTCGTAGAGGGAAAGTCGCCGTCCGTCGGGTCCGACGAGATTGACCGCCCGTTTGGTGCCCGCGGGCTGCGGGATCGCGGTGAGGGGAATGCCGTGGTCACGGTGGAGGGCGCGGACCAGCTCTCCCTCGTGGTCGTCGCCGATCATGTCGAGGTGATGGGTGCGCAGGCCCAGCGCGGTCAATCCGAGCGCGACGAAGTCACCGCTCTGCCCCGCCCGGGTCGTGATGCCGGGCCGGATCATGTAACTGTCGGAGAAGGGGAGCGGCAGTTCGGGGACGTGGACGATCGTGTCCACGCCCGCGCCGCCCAGGACCAGGACGTCGAAGTCGGTGGTCATCGGTTCCTCTCGGGCTGTCGTCGTCAGCCGAGTCAAACAGCGGGCCAGGACCATGGCAAGAACTTGCTGAAAATTGCGGCACGTTGGTCGCGGCCGGTCGGGACGGCCGCGCAGTCAGGTGTCGCAGGCGCGCGGTGGTCGCGGCCGCCGGCTCCGTCAGCGGTCCGGCACGGAAGATCCCACCAGGACTACAGTCGCTTCGGTGACGGACACTCAAAGCGGGATCACCGCGGATCTGATCGCGGAGTTACTCCGCGAACAACACCCCGACCTGGCCGACTTGCCCCTGACGTTCGGTGCTCGGGGCTGGGACAACCAGCTGTGGCGACTCGGCGAGGACCGTGCGGTCCGGCTGCCCTGGGCCACTCGGGACGCGGGCGAGCTCCTCCTCAAGGAGTACGCCCTGCTGCCTCCCATGGCGCCGCGCCTCCCCTTGCAGACACCTGTCCCACAGCGCCTGGGTCAGCCTTCCGAGCGGTTCCCGCACCCTTGGATCGTTACCACGTGGGTCGCTGGTGAACCTGCTGACCTCGCTCCTGCGACGCGCGGTGCCGAGGCAGCCGACACCTTGGCGGCATTCCTCACCGCCCTCCACCAACCGGCGCCTGACGGTGCGCCCACTGGCCGCAACCGCCGGGGTGGTCGGCTGGCCGATGTCGACGAAGGCTTCGTACACCTCCTGCAGGAGGCGACCCATCGGGGGTTGGTTCCCGACCCGGAGGCCGTCCGTGCGGTATGGGACGACGCGCTGGCTGCTCCTGAACGAACGGGTCCGGCGCTGTGGCTGCACGCGGACCTGCACCCGGCCAATCTTCTGACCAGGGACGGCAACTTCTGCGGCGTGATCGACTTCGGCGACATGTGCGCCGGGGACCCGGCCTGTGACCTTGCTGCCGGTTGGATACTGCTGCCCGACGGGGTCATCGACCGTTTCCACCGGAGCTATCCGTCGGCCGACGCGGCGACCCTGCGCCGCGCTCGCGGCTGGGCGCTGATCAAGGCACTCGCCTGCCTACTCATCGGCGACGCCGGAGTTCACGGCCGCCCGGGCGGCAAGGCCACGTGGGGACCGCCAGCAGCCGCGTCCCTGCAACGCCTCACCGCACCCCGACCCTAGCCCGGGACCTGGGGGCCCGGCATGTTCCGCCGGCTCCGCGAGACCTCGGACGAGGCGCAGCCTGCCGACAAGGGCTTGTCCGGAGCCGATTCGTATGGCGCCCCCGCTCGTTGACCGGAGGAGGAAGCCGATCGCTCAAGTCCCAGTGGAGGACCTCTTGATGGCTGATGCCGCACTGCCGGTGATTGTTCTCTCCGATGCCGATCCGCTGCGCCGGCACGAGACTGCCGACCTGGTGCAAAGCTGGTACCGCACGTCCTTCCGCGTACTGCAGGTCGGAGGGCCGGCGGAGGTGGTCCGCGCACTGCGCTCGCTGGCCGACCGGGAGGTACCGGTGGCCGCCGTGCTCGCCGACGAAGCACCGGACCCGGCTACCGCGCAGCATTCCGGCGTGCGCTGGCTGTCGCTGGCCGAGCAGGGCAACGCGGTGTCCGAGGCCCCGGGCGGGGCGGTCCGGAACGACCACGACCTGGCCGAGCGTCTGCGTGGCGCGCTCGACGATTCCTTGTGCACGTGGAACGCCGACTGCCGCGGTGATCTACCGACCGCCGAGGTGCGCGGGAGCCGCTTCTCACCCGCTGCTTATGCGGTGCGCGACTTCCTCGGCCGCAGCGGCGTGATCTTCCGTTGGCTGCCCGAGGGGGACGTGCGGGACGCCCCGGTGACCGTCCGGCTCGGCGACGGCACCGAGATGGTGGATCCCTCGATCAGCGAGCTGGCCGAGCGGCTCGGTCTCATCCGGCCGGCCGAGCGGGACCACTACGACGTTGCGGTGATCGGTGGTGGTCCCGGGGGTCTGTCCGCGGCAGTGTACGCCGCTGCCGAGGGCATGAGCGTGGTCGTGATCGAGGACGACGCACCCGGCGGGCAGGCGGGATCGACCTCTCGGATCGAGAACTACCTCGGATTCCCGGTGGGCCTCACGGGTGGCGATCTGGCCCAACGCGCCTTGCAACAGGCCCGTCGGGCCCGCGTCGAATGGCAGCCCACCCGGGTGGCCCGTCGGGTGACCCCGACGGGGACCGGAGACCACACCGTCGAGTTCGTCAAGGCGGGGACCGATGAGACGGCCTCGGTGACGGCGGCAGCGGTGGTGGTCGCCACGGGCGTGGACTGGAACCGCCTGACGGCTCCCGGCGTCGACCGCCTGCTCAACTCCGGCGTGTACTACGGCGCATGCCTGTCCGACGCCCCCTCGGCCGCCGGGGAGGACGTGTACATGGTGGGCGCGGGCAACTCCGCCGGACAGGCCGCCCTTTACTTCGCGCGCTACGCCCGCACCGTCACCTTGTTGGTCCGGGGCAGCGACCTGGGGGCTTCGATGTCGAGCTACCTGGTGCAGCGCATCGAGCGGACCCCGGGCCTGAACGTCCTCCTGGGGACCGAGGTGGCCGAGTGCATCGGCGGGACGACGCTCACCGGGCTCAGGCTGCGCGACCGCGAGGGTGGCGAGCGAACGGTCTCCGCGCACTGCTTGTACGTGTTGATCGGCGGCCACCCGTCGACCGACTGGCTCGGCGGCGCGGTGAAGCTCGACGACCGCGGCTACGTCCGGACCGGGATCGGCGGAGCCGGCCCGGCCGCGCTGCCGATGGAGACCAGCGTGCCCGGCGTCTTCGCGGTGGGCGACGTGCGCTCCGGATCCGTCAAGCGGGTCGGTGCCGCCGTGGGGGAGGGAGCCGCAGTCGCCCAGTGCCTGGTCGAGTACCGACGGCGGCATCCCGAACGCTTCCGCGACGCGCGGGCGGCCTGCGGCTTCTGACCGTCACCGCCGGGCTCCCGTCACCCGGTGGCCCGGCGGGTCCGGCCAGCGCTCACCCCATGGTGAAGAGGAAACTGGCGGAGTCGTAGTAGTTGGGCAGGTGCACGATGCGCGAGCCCGGCCGCGGGGGGTTGGCCCTCGGCCATTCCTGCGGGCCCAGCAGGTGGTTCGGGTAGTCGCTGCGGGGGACCCGTGGCACGAACCAGAGCCGGAACGTGCCCGGGGTCGCCTCCTGCTCGAACTTCCAGAGCTGCGCGTCGCGGCCCGTGTCGGACCGGCAAGTGCGCAGGGTGACGGCGACGTTGTTCCCGCCGGCGGTGGTCCCGTCGAGGCACGTGCCCGTACCCGTGTTGCGCATCTGGTAGCGGCCCGGGCCGGCCGGCAGGCGCTGCCAGCCCTGAGCAGCGTCCCCCGTGCACGGCTGGAGCTGCAGCACTCCGCCGGAGCCGCCGCCGGCCACTCCGACGCACAGCCCCGAGCCGACGTTGACCAGTGGGTGCCCGGCGGGACCGGCCGAGGCCGAGGGTGAGGGCGGGGCCGACGTGCCCGTGTCGGGGGCCGGCGTGGCGGTCGGGGCGCTCGGTGTGGCCGTGGTGGGAGCCGCAGCCCGCGCGGTGGCGGACACGAGCGGTGACGGGGTGGCCGTCGGCACCGCGTCCGGGGGCGTGGCGGGCCCCGGGCCGGGGCCGACGGCCATGAGGGCGGGTCCGGCCCGCCCGGGCCGCTCGTCGGCCGGCAGCGAGACGACGGCGGTCACTGCCGTGCCCGCAACGGCCGCCACCGTCACGGCCCATTTCGCCGCGCCGAACCGTGCCGTGGCGAGCTGGGCCCCGCCCAGCTTGGCCGCCACCAGTTGGGTGCCGTGCCCGCCGACGGACGACAGGAAGGAGCCCGGGTTCCACAGCAGGATCCCGCCCAGCAGCAGCGCTCCCAGCCGGCCGTTGACGTCGCGCAGGTCGCGTTCGGCTCGGGTGCAGTCGGCGCAGTCCTGGAGGTGCCGCCTCAGATCACGGGTGACGCGCTTGCCCGGCCGGCGGAGCGAGGCCGCGAGCAGGCGCCCGTAGTGCCGACACTCATCGCTCGCGGCCTGGTCCAGGTGGGCGCGCAGGTACGCCTCGCGCAGGCCTTCCCGGGCACGTGCGGCCAACGAGCCGACGCCTCCCGCCGATATGCCGAGGCGCTGGGCGGTGTCGGCGGCGGGCTCGTGCTCGACGACGGCGTGCCACAGCACGGCCTGCCAGCGCTCCGGCAGGGACCGGTACGCCCGCGACACCAGCGATCCCTCCTCCGCCGACACGACGGCGTCCTCGACGTCCTGGCCGTCGGCGAGGCCCTCGGCCCACTTTTCGAAGTCGTCCGACAACTGGTTCCGGGCGTCGCGGCGCAGCCAGTCGGCCGCCACACGGCGCACACACGTCAGCAGGTAGGGCCGCCAAGCGTGCTCGGGCCCGGCACCCCAGGCGACGGCCCGGTACGTGCGGGCGAAGGCCTCAGCGGCGAGGTCGTGGGCGGTGGACTGGTCCCGGCAGCACGTGCGGGCGTACGCGAGCACGGCGGAGTGGTGGCGGGCGAACACCTCGCCCATCACGTCGCTCATCTCGGGACCCCCAGGAGCCGAGGCGTGCTCCTTGCGCAGCAGAGCGCAGAGCTCCGCGTCGGTGAGGCCGTGGAGGTCCCGCTGACGGGCTGTTGCCGATGTGCTCAACGCTAGCTCCCGTTGCCTTTCTGGTGGCCGGCACGGTGGGTGCCGGGCCCGTCCGCAGTGGGGTGCGACGCTGCGCCCGGCAGTGGGGTGCGACGCTGCCCCCGGCCGGAATTCGCGCAAGTCTGCACGCTCACAGGCCCCATGAGCAAACGTCAGGAGCATCATCCGGGTTCGCTGCTGGTGTGCCAGGTGGGCGACGTGGGGGCGGTGTCGGTCCCCGTGCGTCGGCCGTGGCCGCATGCGCGGTTCGGGCGGAACGGTGCGGCGTGGCCCCCTCGTGGAACCGGTGCACGGCAGGTGGTCCGACGAACGGCTGGGGTAAAGGATCGGCAAAGTTGCGGAGGTGTTCCGCAACTGCGCGCTCTACCCCTCAGTGACGACCAAGGAGGAGGCGCGCATGCCGCACCCGTTGCACGCTGGCGCTGCGGGGACGCCCGGTGTGCAGGAAAATGGGCCGGGTGCAGACCGTTTTCAGGAGCCGTCCGCAGCGCTCCTGCGAGGGAGGCTCCTGGGGCGGTCCCGGCCCGTATCGGAGGCGGGGACGAGTGCAGCGACGCTCGTACCCGCAACTTCGGTACGCACCGGTCGCCGTTACCTGATTCCCCGGCGGCGCACCGCAGGCGGGAACCGCCCGCCCGCGCCTTTCCGAGCGCGGAGCGAGAACACGTTGGCCCGAGAAGATCGAACACCTCCGATTGAGGCGCGTGCGGACGGGCAGGCGCCCACTATGTCGATCAGCTTGTTCGGCCGGAGGCGACGGGGCACCGAACCTCACCCTCCGCGCACTGGAGTGATGCACATGATGGAGGCGGTCTGGACCCCGGGGGGACGGGCGCCCGCAGCAACGGGGCGGCCCCGAGACGCGAGCCGACCGGGGGGTGCAGCATGTGTGGTCTGAGCGGGGAAATCCGTTTCAACGGTCGCAGGCCGGACCTCGCCGCGGTCGAACGCATGACGGACGAGATGGAGGAACGGGGCCCTGACGACAGGGGCCTTTGGTCACAGGGGTCGGTGGCGCTGGGACACCGCCGGCTGCAGATCATCGACCTCTCCGAGAGCGCCGCGCAACCCATGACGGATCCACACCTCGGCATCTCGTGCGTCTTCAACGGCTGCATCTACAACTACCGCGAGCTGCGCCGCCGCCTCGAAGGGCTCGGGCACCGGTTCTTCTCCGACTCCGACACGGAGGTGCTCCTCAAGGCCTACGGGCAGTGGGGGCCCGATTGCGTGGAGCACCTGATCGGCATGTTCGCCTTCGCCATGGTGGAGCACCACACCGGCCGCGTCGTACTCGGCCGCGACCGGCTGGGCATCAAGCCGCTGTACCTCACCCAGGACGGCGAGCGCCTGCGCTTCGCCTCCTCCCTGCCCGCACTGCTGGCGGGCGGCGGAGTCGACACGTCCCTCGACCCGGTGGCGCTCCACCAGTACCTCAGCTGGCACGGCACGGTGGCGGCGCCCCGGACGGTGCTGGCGGGCGTCCACAAGCTGCCGCAGGCCACCGTCCGGATCGTCGAGCAGGACGGCACGCACCGAGACCACCGCTACTGGCAGCCCTCCTACACGCGCCGCGCCGAGGACGGCAGTGATCCGGTGCGCTGGCGGGAAGCCGTGCACGAGGCACTGCGCACGGCAGTACGGCGGCGCATGGTCGCGGACGTACCCGTGGGCGTCCTGCTGTCCGGCGGGCTGGACTCCAGCCTCATCGTGGCGCTGCTGGCGGAGGAGGGGCAGGGCGACCTGGCCACCTTCGCGATGGGCTTCGAGTCGGAGAGCGGGGAGGAGGGTGACGAGTTCAGGTACTCCGACGTGATCGCCCGGCAGTTCTCGACGGACCACCACCAGTTCTTGATCGCTTCGGACCGGCTCCCCGCCGCATTGGAGACGGCGATCGGCGCGATGAGCGAACCGATGGTCAGCCACGACGCCGTGGCGTTCCACCTGTTGGCGGAGCAGGTCTCCAAGGAGGTCAAGGTGGTGCTGTGCGGGCAGGGCGCGGACGAGGTCTTCGCCGGCTACCACTGGTACCCCCGGATCGCTGCGGCCCGACGCCCCGATGCGCCGGACGCCTACGCGGACGCCTACTTCGACCGCACGCACGGCGACGTGGCCACCCTGCTGCATCCCGACATGGTCGCCGACCACGACGCCTCGCAGGACTTCATCCACGCCCACATGGCGGCCCCCGGCGCGCAGAGCGCGCTCGACGCGGCCCTGCGCCTGGACGTCCATGCGCTGATGGCCGACGACCCGGTCAAACGGGTCGACAACATGACGATGGCCTGGGGCCTGGAGGCGCGGGTGCCGTTCCTCGACCACGAACTCGTCGAGCTCGCCGCCGCCTGCCCGCCCGAACTGAAGCTCGCGCAGGACGGCAAGGGAGTCCTCAAGGACGTCGGCCGCCGGATCCTCCCCAGGGAGGTCGTCGACCGGCCGAAGGGCTACTTCCCGGTTCCGGCGGTCCGGCACATGGCCGAGCCGGTGCTCAACCGGGTGCGTGACGCCCTGACCGCCCCGGAAGCGCGCCGCCGCTGCCTCTTCGACCAGGACCGGGTGGCCGAACTACTGGCCGACCCGGCGCGCCACCGCACGAAACGCGGAGCCAGCACCCTGTGGCAGCTGGCCTCACTGGAGATCTGGTTGCAGTCCCAGAACATCAACTGACACCGAACGGTGAGAGTCCCCGGAAGCCCTCGAAGAGGCCCGACATGCCCCTGGACCACTCCGAACGGCAGAGCCGCTCCCGCCGGCTTCCCGACGGCCCCGCGCCGGCCCGGGAACGAGCGGCGCCCGCGGTCGACGCGGCGCCCGCGGTCGCCGCAGGCCCGCGGAGGTTCGGCGCGGCGCTCGACGGCAGCCCCGTGCCGGGTGCGGCACCGGGGCCCGCAGCGGCGCCCGTGCCGGTCGTCCTGCCCGACGTCGGGGTGGCGGACCCGCCCACGGCGCTCACCGCCCACGGATGCTGGTACCCCTCGGCCGACCCGACCGGCGACCACGTCGCCTACATCTGCGACCGGACCGGCGTGCCCCAGTTGTGGAGCGGTCCCGCCCGCGGTGGGGAGGCCCACCTCCTCGATGCGGACCCGGATCCTGTGACGGAGGTGTCCTGGTCGCCCGACGGCCGTTGGATCGCCTACACCTCGGCGCCGGGAGGCAGCGAGCACACGCGCGTGCTGGTCGTCCGGCCGGACGGCACCGGACGGCAGGTGCTCGCGGGCGCCGAACCGGGCGCCTCCGCCCATCTGGGCTGCTGGACCCGCGACGGGGCGGCGCTGAGCGTCACCGTCGCGCAGCCGACCGTCCTCGGCGCCCACAGCGGCGGGGGCCACATGCCGCAGGACGCCGAGCCGAACCTGGCGGGCGGGCCGCTGCCGGAGGGATGGGCCGTACGTGACGGACACGCGACCCACCTCGGCCCGCCCGCCCCGCCCGCCCGCCAGGACACGCCGACGGGGTCCGAACCGGGACTGCCGCACCTGACGCCGGTGCCGGCTCGTGCCGCCGTGGCGCCCGCCGGCGTCGCCGCGGCCACGGGGGCGGAAGAAGCGGGCGGACGACTGGCCGCGTACCTCCTCGACCCCGACGGTTCCCAGGCGCCCGTCCTGCTCTTCAGCGAAGTGGGTGCCGCCTCGCTGCGCGTCTGTGACATCGGTGCCGACAGCCGTCTCGTCCTGCTGCGCCGCGGACCCCGTGGCCGTCGTGAGTCCGTCCTCCTGGACCGGGTCTCGGGCCACATCACGTTCCGGCTGCCGGTCGCCGACGGCGATCCCTGGATCGGTCGGCTCTCCGCCGACTCGCGGAACCTGTGGCTGCGCAGCGACGCGGACCGCGAGTTCGCCGCGCTCTTCAGGGCCCGGCTGGACCCGGACGGAGCCGCTCGGGCCCTGTCCGTCGCGGCGGAGCGGGAGGGGGTCATGCTCGACCTGCTGACCTTGCCCGACCACGGCCGTTGGGCGCTGCTGGCGTGGAACGTGCTCGGCGCGAGCGAGCTGGAGAGCGTCGCGCTGCCCGGCACCGGCCGGCAGGACCGCCTCGGACCGCGCCACCGGTCGACGCTGCCGCACGAGGTGGTGACCCGCATGGCGCCGGTAGCGCGCGGCGGGTTGTTCGCCGCCCTCTCCGGCTCCCGGCGCCGGCCCGGCATCTGGGAGGTCGGCGGCGACTCCACCCCGCGGCGCACCGGCTGGACGGCCAGCGACCAGGACGCGGCTCCGCCGGGGCGGCCTCCCGTCCGCCCGGTGCCCCTGCGCTGCCGGGCACGCGACGGCCTGATGCTCGGTGGCTGGTACTACCAGGCGCCGGAACGCGACCCGGGGAGGCCGGCCCCGTGCGTGATCCACCTGCACGGCGGTCCGGAGGAGCAGGAGCGACCGGTGTTCCACCCGCTCTACCACGAGATCCTGGGCCGGGGCGTCGACGTCTTCGCCCCGGACGTGCGCGGCTCATCGGGCTGGGGCCGGTCCTTCGTGGACGCCGACCTCGGCATCGGCCGGTTCGCGGCGATCGACGACGTCGCGGACTGCGCGGCCCACCTCATGGCCGGGGGATACGCCGATCCCCTGCGCCTGGCGGTGATGGGCCGCTCGTACGGCGGCTACCTCACCATGGCGTCACTGGTCTGGCATCCGGAGCTCTTCCGCACCGGCATCGCCATCTGCGGCATGTCTGACTTCGCCACCTTCTTCGCCGACACCGAGCCGTGGATCGCCCAGTCCGCAGCCGCGAAGTACGGCCATCCCGAGCGCGACCGGGACCTCTTGCGCGCTCTGTCCCCGATGAGCCGCATCGACCGGCTGCGGGCCCCGGTCCTGGCCATCCACGGCGAACACGACACCAACGTCCCCCCGGCGGAGTCGGAGCAGTTCGTCCGCGCAGCCCGCGACCACGGGGTACCGGCCGAGCTGCTGATCCTCCGCAACGAGGGCCACGAGTTCCTCCGGGCGGACAACCGCCGCCTCTACCGTCGGGCAGCCGCCGACTGGCTCCAGCAACACCTCCTGCCCGACCGCACCGGCCGGTGAGGAACGCGCCCGTGCCCGAGGGGGCGGCCACGGCCCGGAGCGCGCCGAACGACGGCGCACGTCACCGCCAGGCAGTGGCCTCCGTGGCATGCACACAGTAGGTCGCGTAGGTGCTCGTGCCGCCCGCTTTGGGGATCGCGCAGGCCGTGATCCGGTAGTCACCCTCCGGAAGGGCGACCATGTGGGTGAACTGGTCGTCCCCGTACTCCACCTCGGCGGTCCTCTTCGTGCCGCCGGAGACCTGCACGGTGACCAGGTCTCCGGGACTTCCCCGCTCGATCCTCGCCCAGGCGGCCTTGCAGTCCTCGCTGCGTCGAATCTGGAGGAGGGCGGGGTTGTCGGTCCCGGGTTTGAACGTCCGGACGTCCTCTCCGCAGCCCTGGTTCTGGGGGTTCTTTCCCTCGCAGGCTTCGCCGGGGCAGGTCGGTTCGTCGAGGAGGGCCTTCACCAGATGGTCCCCGAGCGGGGTCACGAAGGCGGCCAGTACTGCGCCGACCGTGGCGACGACCAAGGCCAACGCGGTCGCGCCGGAGAACCAGGGACGCCTGTCGGGGGGTGCCTGCGGCGCACGGCCGGGTGGTTCCTCAGCGTTGCCGTCCGTGTCACTCGTGGTCATGGACGCACAGGTTCGTTTGCCGGGGTGCCGGAGGGAAGGCGCACGCGCCGGGGTACGGAAGTCATCACGTTCCCCGTGCGTGCGCCCCCGACCGGGTCGACCGGCGCGGAAGGGACGCGTGCCCGGCCCGGTCGATCCGGCGCGGCGGGTCAGCCTCCTCCTCTGTGGAGGAAGAGGAGGAGGTCGTTCGCTTGGGCGGGGGTCAGGTCAACCGGAACGTCCTGGGGAGCCGGTCTCCCACTGGCGATGGCGAGGAGGCAGGCTTCGGCTTGTTCGGGTGGGACGCTGTCGAGGATCTCATCGATCAGTTTCATCATCTCCTCGTCGGAGAGTGATTCCGGGTCGTTGGGGTCCTTCGGCTTCTTCTTGTCCATTTCCGGCCTCACCGCATGGTCATGTGATCGAATCGTGTACTGCCACTTTTCGCTGCGACGTGCCGGGGTGGGCCGCGTCCGTGTTCCATGATGTTCCACGACGGTGAACCGGTCCGCTGGAGTCGCCGCGACCCGCTCGTACGCCATGCGAACGAGCGAGCCCCGTTGCTGCAGGCTGCGGCGCCTACCGGTCCCGGGGCGACGATCGGCGTTCGCCCTCCCCGTTCCCCCACCCCTTGACAGCTGGTCATGTTCCTGACAGCAGTGGCTGCACCACGCCCACGAACGTCAGCACACCCCGAAGGGGGCGATCAGCGCATGACCGAGCCCGAGAGCGCGGGATACGACTACGACGTCGTCATCAGCGGAGCCGGCCTCGCCGGCAGCGCTGCGGCGATCTTGCTCGCTCGACGCGGTGCCCGCGTCGCACTGCTGGAACGCCGCTCGGACCCCGGAGCGTACAAGGTACTGTGCACCCACTCCCTCCATGCCGGCGCCTACCCGGTGCTGGACGAACTCGGCCTCATCCCCGCTCTGGAGAAGGCGGGAGCGGTCCGCAACGAGGCCCGCTGGTACACCCGCTGGGGATGGATCGAGCCCAGGGCCGCCCCGAAGGGCCCCGAGCTGCCGTACGCGTACAACATCCGGCGCAGCACCCTCGACCCGCTGATCAGGTCCCGTGCGGCGGAGACCCCCGGCGTCGATCTGCTTCTCGGTCACCGAGTGACCGGGCTGCTCGGGGGAGCCGGGCGAGCCTCGGGCGTGTGCGTGTCGACACCCCGGGGAGAACGGCAGATCCGAGCCCGACTGGTGGTCGGCGCCGACGGCAAGGAGTCGGCCGTAGCGAAGTTCGCCGGGGTGCCCGCCCGGTCGTACGAGAACGCGCGGTTCGGCTATCTCGCGCACTTCCGCGGTCTTCCGCTGCCCGGCGGGATCGGCCACACCTGGTTCCTGGAGCCCGACATGGCGTACGCGTTCCCGAACGACGACGGGGTGACGGTCATCGCGGTGCTCCCGGACAAGAAACGGCTGCCGGCCTTCCGTGAAGACCTGGAAGGCAGCTTCCTCGCATGCGTCCGCGCCCTACCCGACGCACCCCCCATCGACTCCGCCGAGCGCATCACGAAGTTCATCGGCGTGCTCGACCACCCGCTGCTCACGCGCGAGCCGACCGCACCGGGCGTCGCCCTGATCGGCGACGCCGCCCTGACCGGCGACCCCCTGTGGGGGGTGGGGTGCGGGTGGGCCCTGCAGTCCGCGCAATGGCTGGCAAGGGCGGTCGCCTCGACCGCAGCCGGTCGGGGCGACCTCGACAGGTCGCTCGCCGCGTACGCACGCACGCACCGGCGCAGGTTGAGCGGTTACCAATACCTGGCCGCCGACTTCGCGAGGGCCCGTCCGTTCAATCCCTTGGAACGGCTGATGTTCTCGGCGGCGGCGCGCGACGAGTCGATGGCGCGGCACATGCACCTGTTCGCATCCCGCCTGATCGGTCCGTTGCGCTTCTTGAACCCCGTGGCGCTGGTCAAGGCTTCGGCCGTCAACCTGGGGCACCGGGTGGCGACGGCCGTGCCGACGCGCACCCGTTCACGCGTGGAGCGCCGGACCGGCGGCGGGGCGGTCTGGCGCCGCCGCGGCCGGCCCAGTGCTCCGAGAGCATGACGGCCGGGTAGTCCTCGCTGTACGACTCGCCGTTGGCGCCGTGGTACGTGCAGGTACGGGCCGCGGTGTCGACCTCGTACCAGACGGTTCCTGCGTCCCAGCAGTGGCGCACGAACTCGGGGAACGTCGTCTCGCCCGCCTGGTCTGCGCGCAGGGCGGCGATCAGGGCCTCCCGGTCGAACGGCGCCGCCGCCGCGAAGCCGCTGACCAGCGGTTCGCCCTGGACCACCACGTTGCCGTGCTCGGTCAGGTACAGGAAGGCGTTGGCCGGGACGGCCATGCGGCACCGCGTCACCCGGCCCGGAGCCGGCTGATCGCTTCGGTGGTGCTCATGGTGTTCTCCGTGTGCCGGTGGGGGACGCGTGCACGCCTGGAGACGTCACGCCGGATATGCAATCATGATGACAAACAGACAACATGTTGTCGAATGTCTGAGAGGTGGAGCACCGGATGGCGGAGGAACTGGCCCTCCTCGTGGCCGACGTCTTCGAGGCCGCGGGTGCGCTACGCCGGGCGGGTGAGGCGCTGGCGGCGGCGGAAGGGCAGACGCAGGCCCGTTGGCAGCTGATGAGCGCGGTCAGCGAGGAGTCCCTGCCCGTGGCCCGGGCGGCGCGCCGCCTCGGCGTCGCCCGGCAGGGCGTCCAGCGCATCGCCAACGAGCTCGTGCGCGACGGCCTCGCGGAATTCCGGGAGAATCCCGACCACCGCACGTCGCCGCTGCTCGCCCTCACTGCGTCCGGCCGACGCTCACTGGTCGCGATCACCGTCCGCGCGGAGGGCGCGCACCGGAAGATGGGGGAGGGGCTGCCGGACACCGACCTGGCGGCGGTGCGGGAGCTGCTGCGCCGCCTGACCCGACAGGCGGACGCCTGGACGGAGTCCGCGGCCGCGCGGACCGGAAGCGGACGCAAGGAGACGGCATGACCGCGGACGACAGCGACCCGAAGGCCCCGGCGGAGCGCCTCCGGTCGGCCCTGTCCGCCTCGGCGGACCCGGTCCGTGCCGAGCAGCAGCGCGCTTACCTGCGCAGCGACCTCCACCACCTGGGCGTCGGCGTGCCGGACATGCGGCGCAGCGTCACCCTCGGGCGCCGGGCACTGGGAGCGCGACCGGCTCCCTACGTCCTCGCCCTCGTCCGGGAACTGTGGTCCGTCCCCGAGGGCGGGGAGCAGGTCGTCTACGAGTACCGCTGGGCGGCGGTGGAGCTCCTGGTGCAGTACGCCCGGGCCCTCGACGCCACACACCTGCCGGCGGTCGAAGCCCTGCTGCGCGAGTGCCGCACCTGGGCCCTGGTGGACCCGCTGGCCGTCCACTGCGCCGGCGCGATCGCCTCGTGCGACGCAGCCGCAGGGCCCGTGCTGGACCGCTGGGTCACCGACCCGGACTTCTGGCTCCGCCGCTCCGCGCTCCTGGCGCTGCTGCCCGCGATCCGGGCCGGCCGCCCCGACACCGACCGGCTCACCCGCTACGCGGACACCCTCGTCGACGCACGGGAGTTCTTCCTGCGCAAGGCCCTGGGCTGGGTCCTGCGCGAAACCTCCGCCCACGACCCCGAGTTCGTCGTCGCCTGGGTCGAGCGGCACGGCACCCGCGTCGCCCCGCTCACCCGCAGGGAGGCCCTACGCCGCCTCCCGACCGCGCCGGCCCGACAGTCGCAATAGTCGGCGGCGCCGGCACGGCGTGCGGTCAGCCGTGGCGGGTCGTCCGCCAGGCCGGCGGCCACGTCCGCAGCGGTCCGTCGTCCGTGGGGGGCGGCGCCCCGCCCGTCCAGGCGGCCCCGACCGGGACCAGCGCCGGCTGCGGCAGCCGCCAGGGGGCGGGCGGCGCTGCCACCGCGCCGCCCGCCGTTTCCGGCTGCGGCGGCGTGGTCTGCGACGACGGCACCCAGGCCGTCTTGAACGGTGGGACGTCCTGCGCGCACCGGGCTCCCTTCGGCGGCAGCGCCCCGTTCAGGACGTACCGGACCACGTGGTCCTTCACACACGCGCTCGGGTTGTCCAGCGTGGTGTGGCCGTGGCCTTCGAGCGTCAGAAGCCGGGCCCCGGCGAGCTCCGAGGCCATCGCCTGCCCGGCCCGGTAGGGGGTGGAAGGGTCGTACAGCGCGTTGACCACCAGCACCGGGTGGGCGGTGGCCCGGTTCCACGGGCCCGTGTACGGGGCCGCCGCCCGGGCCCGCCAAGAGGTGCACGGCTCGTTCGCCCACACCCACCACCGGGCGAGCGCCCCGGCCTGCCGCACGGCCCGCTGCTCCAGCCCGGGGTACGCCGTCGGCGAGGCGGGGTTGGGGCTCTCGGCGCACATGACGGCGATCGACTGCTCGAACCCGGGGTAGGAGGCGGGCCCGGGCGCCTCCGCAGGCTCCGCGGGCGCCCGCCCCCGCCACAGCGACTGCAGGGTTTCGGCGGTCCGGGTCCAGCCCGGGTGCACGGTGTACAGGCCCCCGCGGACCTCCTTCACCGTCCGCGCGTACGTCCAGGCCCCGACCGGCCGCCCGGCGAGGCGCGCCAGCAGGGTGTCGTACTTGGCCCGGGTCTGCGCCGGGCTGCCCGCGGAGAAGGCGCAGCGGGACACCGGCGTGCGTCCGCAACGCTCCAGGAACTGCCCGAGCGTTTCGGCGGAGCCGAAGTGGGATCCCAGCCGCAGGAACGTGTTCAGCCCGGCCCCGCCGCCCTGCCCGCCGTTCACCCACCCCTGCGGGTCGACGTTCCCGTCCACCACGAGCCGCCCGACCCGGTCGGGGAACAGGTTCGCGTACGTCGCGCCGAGCAGCGTGCCGTACGAAATGCCCCAGTAGCGCAGCCGTTCCTCACCCACGGCCCCTCGCAGCAGGTCGAGGTCGCGCGCCGTGTCGGCGGTCGAGACGTGGCGCAGCAGCTCCGGGTCCCGCCGCTCGCACCGCTCCGCCAGATCGGCGTACGCAGCGGCGTACGCCCGCTGCTCGGCCGCGCCCACCGGGAACGGCGGAACCTTCGACTGCCAGGCCGCGGCCTCCGCCGCGGAGTCGAAGCAGTGCACCGCCGTGCTCTGCCCGACGCCGCGCGGGTCCCAGCTGACGATGTCGAAGCGGTTCTTCAGCGCTGCCGGGAACTTCGCGTACAGCTCGGGCAGTCCGAGGGTTCCGGGGCCGCCGGGGCCGCCGGGGTTGAAGAACAGTGCCCCCTCCCGCTGCCCCGGGCCGGTGGCCCGGTGGCGGATCACGGCCAGGTTGATCGCCCGGCCCGAGGGGTCGGCGTGATCCAGCGGAACCTTCGCGACGGCGCACTCGAAGCCCTTCTGTGCGCTCTGCGGGCACGACTGCCAGCGCAGGGTGACCGCCCCGCCGGTGTCCCCGTCGCCCGGGCCGCCGGCGAAGGCCGAACCGGCCGCCGACAGCACCGCGAGGAGTGCGCCGGCGGTCACCCCGGCGGCGCCGCGCAACCGTGCCGACGTGCCGTTGCCGAGCATGGCGGGCCCCTTCCGTACGGGGAGGAGGGCCCGCTCCGTGATGACGGGCCCTGGATGTCATCACAGCGGGGGCGGGCGGGGCGGGCAATCGCGACGCGTCCGAACGGGGCGGGTTGTAGCCCCCACGTCGGGCAGCGATGGCGCCGCTCCGCGGCGAAAGCCACGGAAGTGGGTTGCTCGGCCGAGGGAGGGGCAGGCGTACGGCGACCCGTAGCCCCCAGCCAGGAGGTGGTCTCGATGGCCGAGAGTCCGAAGTCGCACGTTCCCCACGGTGAGGGACCCGGTCGCCACGAAGGCACCGAGCAACACGGCTGGTCCCCCGATGTCGACGCGACGCACACCCAGGACAACCCCAGTGCCCGGCGTTCGTTCGATTCCCCGAAGAAGCAGGGCGCCGGCGCCCGTAAGGCCCGCAAGGGCCCGCAC
>NZ_JBHWJJ010000085.1:0-35121 GCF_042732005.1 Streptomyces sp. NPDC059851
TCCCGGCTGGTGGCCAGGATCCGCACGCCGGGGCAGTGGACGAGGAGCTGCTCGGCCAACTCGGCGGCCGCACCGACCACGTGCTCGCAGTTGTCGAGCACGAGGAGCAGGCGGCGGTCCGCGCAGTACTCGACGAGCTGGGCGGTGGGGTCGGCTGCGGTGGTCTTCTCGCGGGCGACGAGGGTGTTCTCGCGCAGGCCGAGCGCACTGAGGACGGCGCCGGGGAGGGCTGCGGGGTGGTCGAGGCGGGCCAGTTCCACGAGCCAGGCGGGCTCGGGGCGGGCAGCGGCCGCGTGCTCGGCGAGGCGGGTCTTTCCGGATCCGCCGGGGCCGGTGAGGGTGACGAGCCGGAGCCGGGCCAGGTCGACCTTGAGGGAGGCGAGTTCGGACTCCCGGCCGACGAAGGAGTTCAGGCGGGGGCGGAGGTTGCCGGTGGGCGGGGCGGCGGGGTCGGACTGGTTCAGCCGCGGCTCCGGGGCCGGAGCCGGAGCCGGGGTCGCGGTCGCGGCCGGGGCGGGGGTGGGGCTCGGCGTCGGGGCGGGAGCCGGGGCCGGAACCGGCGCCGTGGTCGGGGCCCAGACAGAGGCAGAGGCAGAAGCAGAAGCAGGAGCCGGGGCCGGGGCCGGGGCGGGAGTCGGCGGCGGGGGCGGGGTCAGCAGCTGGGCGTGGAGGGCCGTGAGTTCCGGGCCGGGGTCGGCGCCCAGGGCGTCGGCGAGGGCGCGGCGGGTCCGCTCGTACGCGGCGAGCGCTTCGGCGGGGCGGCCCGCGGCGCGGAGGGCGCGCAGCTGCTGGGCGCGGACGGTTTCGTCGTACGGGTTCTCGCGGATCAGGGCCTCTATGTCGGGCAGCAGCCCGGCGGGGTCGGTGGAGCCGCACCGCAGGTCCGCCTCGATGCGGTCGCGCAGGGCGGCGCTGCGGTGCGCCTCGGGGGCGGCGGCGTGGTCGCGGCGGGCGGGCTCGGCGAGGTCGGCGAGGGCGGGGCCGCGCCAAAGGGCGAGGGCGGTGCGGAGGGTTGCGGCAGCGCGGGTGGGGTCGGAGGCGAGCTCGGCCTTGCCGAGGCGGGTGAGGCGGGTGAAGCGGTGCAGGTCGACGTCGTCGGGGTCGGTGACGGCGAGTCGGTAGCCGCCGGCGGGGTCCGCCTGGACGGTGTCCCGGCTGCCGAGGGCGCGGCGGAGCCGGGCGACGAGGGCCTGCAGTGCGGCGGGGGCGTCCCGGGGCGGGTCGTCGCCCCAGACCGCGTCGATGAGGTCGGCCACGGGCACGGCGGTCGGTCCGCCGGCCCGGAGCGCGAGGGCGGCGAGCAGGGCGCGCAGCCGGGCCCCACCGAGGGCTCGGGGGGCTCCGGTCCCGTCGCGCGCTTCGCTGACACCGAGGATGAAGTACCGCACCGGGCAATTCTGCCGGGCGGCCGCGCGGGGGGCGCGGAAGTTTCCGCCGCCTCCGTGACGGCCGTCCGGGGGGGCGGTCGTGTCGGCCCTCCTGCCACCAGCAGCTCCGGGCCGGCGCCCGCAGTGGCACGTCCGGTCCGGGCGGTCGGGCGGTCGGGCGGTCGGGCGGCAGCAGCCTCGTGAACACCCGGTCTGCCAGCCGGTCCGCAGCCTCCTCGCAGGTCAGCCCGTTGCCCTCCGCTACGGCTTCGGAGCCAGCACCCCGGCGGGCAGCGCGCGGGCGGTCCGGCCCGGACCGGACCGGCGGGCTTCCACCGCCGCGGCGGCCCGGCCGGTCCACGGCATCCGGGCGGGCACCACCCGCTCGGCCTGCGGAAGGAGCGCCGCCGGGGGTTCCCTCGCCGCGGGTGCGGGAGGAAGGGCGTCCAGCGGCTCCGAGCACGCCGGTGGCGAGGGGCGACGCGGTGCAGGGCCGCCCCGGGTTCGTCCGGGCGGCCCGTGGCGGCCCGTGGCAGCCGGGGCGGCCGGGGCGAGCGGGTGAGCGGGTGAGCGGGTGAGCGGGTGAGCGGGTTGGCGGCGCCGGGGCGAGCGGTGAGCGGGGCCGCGGGATTTCAGGAGAGGGCTGGGCGGGGGGCGGGGACGCCGTTGGGGACGGCGCGGCGGCGGGGGGTGGAGGTACCGGTCCAGCAGGTGCCGCGGCGGTTGAGCAGGCGGCCGAGCCAGAGCTCCATGGAGACGAGTTCGGCGAGGCCGTCCAGCGGGACCGGCCGGCCCTCGGCCGCGTCCAGCAGGGCCTGCTGGACGACGCGGGCCTCGATGAGGCCGGCGTCGGCGAGGAGCGGGGCCGTGAACAGGGCGAGGAGGGAGCTCAGGGCGGCGCGGAGGCCCAGGCGGGTGGCGGTCTCGTTCGGGGTGTGGGCGGTGGCTCCCCAGCCCGGGGGGAGTTCGCGGACGCCGGCCGAGGACAGCACGGTGCGCAGGATCGCGGCCCGCGCCCCCGGCTGAACGCGGAGGGACTCCGGGAGGGCCCGGGCGGCCCGTACGACCTGGTTGTCGAGGAAGGGTGCGTGCAGACGCTGGCTGCGGACCTCGGCGGCCTGTTCGAAGACCCGGTGGTCGGCGGCGTGGCGGGCCAGGGCCGACCGGGCACGGGCCTCGCCGGGGCGCAGCGAGACGGGGGGCCGGCCGGCAGCGGCCGTGAGGCGGATCGATACTTCCGCGAGCGCCTCGCCGGTCAGCCAGCCCGCGGCCGGGCCCGGCCGGGACCACGTGAGGGCGGCGAGCGAGGCGTCGACCGGCCCGGAGGAGGGACCGGCGCACACGTCTCCCTCGCGCAGCCGGGCGGCGGCGGCCTCCATGCCGGTGCGGTACGGCGTACGGGCCAGGCGGCGGGCGGCGGAGTAGACGGAGAAGGGGACGAGGAGGGAGGCGGGCGAGTCTGCCGGGGCGGAGCGGGCGAGGGCGGCGACGGGGCGGAGCAGGTGGCGGCGCCGGCGGTCCATGAGGAGGTCGGCGAGGCGGGCCGGGTGGGCGTCGAGGACCTGGCGGGCGCCGTGCCCGACGAAGTGGTCGGCGGAGCCGGCGGCGAGCCGGCGCCGCTCGCGGGCGGCGAAGACCAGCGAGGGCCCGGGTTCGTCGGTCAGGGGCCCGTCGAGGTCGGCGTACGGGAGGGCTTCCTCTGACGCGGCGACGACGACGTGGTGCAGCCGGGGGTTGGCGGCGATGGCGCGGGCCCGTTCGAGTTCGGCCTCGCGGCCCTGGGGGGTGGCGAGGTCGTTGAAGGTGACGGCCAGCAGCCGTTCCCCGGTGCGTCTGGCGATGGTGCCCGGCTGGCCGGGGAGTCCGGCGGCGAGCAGGGCGAGGGTTGCGGAGGCGCTGCCGCCGGAGAGGTCGGCGCCGACGCCCGGTACGGGCGCCCCGCGGGCCGCGCGCCGGTCGGCGGGGCCCATTCCGGGCACCGGCCCGGGGTCGTGCGGCAGGGTGTCGGGGGCATGCCGGGGGGCCGTGAGCCGGGCGCGCACCGCGTCCACCAATGCTTCGCGCACGCCCTCCACCGCCCGGTCGGGATCGGCGTCCGGGGCGGCCACGGCGAGGGAGGCCACGGGCTCGTACCCGGTGATCTCCCGGGATCCCTCGCGAAGGATCAGGGCGTGCCCGGGCGGGATGCGCCGCACGCCGACGTACGGGGTGCCGTCGCCCAGTGCCTCGGGGCTGTCGGGGCAGGCGAGGAGGGCGGCGAGGTGGCCGATGTCGAGCTGTGCCTCGATGAGGTCGGCGAGCGGGAGCGCGGCGGTGGCGTACGCGGTCCCGCCGGCCCACGGCGTGTAGAAGACGGGGCGGGCTCCGGCGAGGTCGCCGACGACGGTGATGCGGCGGCCGGTCTGGACGACGACGGTGTGGCTGCCGGACCACTGGGTGAGGTGGCGCAGGGCGCCGCCGCGGGCGGCGACGAGGGCGCGGCGCAGCTCGGCGTCGGTGGCGCCGCAGCAGCCGAAGACGGCGATCCGGGTGAAGGGGTCGCCGGGGTCGGCGGTGAGGGTGCGGATCTCGTCGGGGCGCCAGTCGCCGACGGCCCACAGCGGGTCGGGGTCCCCCCACAGGAGTTGGGCGCCGACCGGGACGACGGTGCGTTCGGCTTCGTGGCCTGCGGGGTCGTCCGGGTGGGAGGCGTCGGCGATGCCGCCGGTGATCAGGCCGTTCCCGTCGAAGCCGGTGGGCGGGCCGTAGGCGGCGCGGGCACCCCGGGTGTCGTAGTCGTACGGGCCGGGGCCGTACGGGCCGGGGCCGTCGGCGTACGGGCCGCGGGCGCGGCCGCCGGGGCCACCACGGCCGGCGTGACCGGAGACGCGGCCGGCCGTGCCGAAGCTCGCGGCGATACTGCTCCACCCCACCAACCAGCGCACGCCGCCGCCTCCCCAGCCCGTGGGCAATTGACCGGGGCGTGAACGGGCCGGGCAGTGTGAGGGCGCGGCCGGCTGGACCCCGGGTGGCTCGGGTCCATGCTGCCACGAGACGGGCGTGCGGGAGTGACCGAGGAGGGCGCACGTACGAACGAACATGCCCTGGACACTCGGTATTTGACGTTCCGTTCCCCCCGCCCCATAGGTCGGTTTCGGCCATTCTTCGGCGGTGCCCGGTGCGACGCGCGGGCGCGGTCCGGGAGGCGGGACCGCCCCCCGGACCGTTCCGCCACCCGCGGGGATTGAGGCGGCGGCATCCCCCGGCCCGCCGGATCCACGCAGCGGGCCGACCCACGCACCGCACATCGAATCGCCGGGGCCCGGTACCGGCCAGAGCGCACGGGCGGGCGCACGGCCACACGGGCGGAGCACGGTGGGGGGCGCGTCGGGGGGCGCGCGCCCTCGGTGGAGCCCCGGGGTCGACTGTGCGGGCGGACAACAATCCCGCCATACGGAAGTCGGGGCCTTAACGCTTGGGAGGCGGGGAACTACGCTGGGTTTACGAAATGCCGGGCGCCTATGCCCCGGCGGCGCACGAGTGCCGGCGAGTGCCTGTGCGTGCGCATGAGTTGTGTGCGTTCCGCGCGTGACGAGGGGTGGCGCATGTCCAGGGAGCTCCGCGAACCCAACGAGAAGCTCGGCGCCGTCCTCGCACTGGCGGGCATCAGCAACGCAGGACTGGCCCGGCGGGTCAACGACCTCGGCGCGCAGCGCGGCCTGACCCTCCGTTACGACAAGACCTCGGTGGCGCGGTGGGTGTCCAAGGGGATGGTGCCGCAGGGTACCGCCCCCCACCTGATCGCCGCCGCGATCGGGGCGAAGCTCGGGCGGCCGGTGCCGCTGCACGAGATCGGGCTGGCGGACGCGGACCCCGCGCCCGAGGTCGGCCTGTCCTTCCCGCGGGACGTGGGCGATGCGGTGCGCTCCGCCACCGACCTCTACCGGCTCGACCTCGCCGGACGCCGGGGCGGCGGTGGCGGGATCTGGCAGTCGCTCGCCGGCTCGTTCTCCGTGTCGGCGTACGCGACGCCCGCCTCGCGCTGGCTGATATCCCCGGCCGACAGTTCCGTGGCGCGCGAGCCCGCCGCGCCCGGCCCGGCTGCCGCCGCCCGCGGCGCATCCGGTCCTGCCGTCCCGGCCGTCCCGCCCACCTCCTCCGGCTCCGGTTCCGGTTCCGCCGGTGTTTCCGCTGCTGCTTCCGCCTCTACTGCCGCCCCTACTGCCAACCCTGCTTCCGTTTCCGCGTCCGTTCCCGTCCCCGCCGCCGCGGCCGGGCTGTCCTCGCCCCCCGCGTCGGCCGTTGTGCCCGCCACGGCTTCGGGTGAAACGTCGCACGCGCCGCCCGTGGTGCCGACGGTCCTCGGGGTGTCGGACGCCTCCCCGCAGCGCGTCGGCCACAGCGACGTGAGCAAGCTCCGCGAGGCCGCCGAGGACGCCCGCCGATGGGACTCCAAGTACGGCGGCGGGGACTGGCGTTCGTCGATGGTGCCCGAGTGCCTGCGCGTCGACGCGGCACCGCTGCTCCTCGGCTCGTACAGCGACGAGGTGGGGCGCGCCCTGTTCGGAGCGACCGCCGAACTGACCCGACTGGCCGGGTGGATGGCCTTCGACACCGGACAGCAGGAGGCCGCCCAGCGCTACTACATCCAGGCGCTGCGCCTGGCCCGTGCCGCCGCCGACGTACCCCTCGGCGGGTACGTCCTGGCCTCGATGTCGCTCCAGGCGACGTACCGGGACTTCCCCGACGAGGGCGTGGACCTCGCGCAGGCCGCCGTCGAACGCAACCGCGGCCTGGCCACGGCCCGCACCATGAGCTTCTTCCGGCTGGTCGAGGCCCGGGCGCACGCCAAGGCGGGCGACTCGGCCGCCGCGGAGGCCGCGCTGCGGGCCTCGGAGGGCTGGCTGGAACGGGCCAGGGACGTCGACCGCGATCCGACGTGGCTGGGCTTCTACTCGTACGACCGCTTCGCGGCGGACGCGGCGGAATGCTACCGGGACCTCAAGCTGCCCCGGCAGGTACGGCGTTTCACCGAGCAGGCGCTGTCCCGCCCCACCGAGGAGTACGTGCGCTCGCACGGACTGCGGCTGGTGGTGAGCGCGGTCGCCGAGCTGGAGTCGGGAAACCTCGACGCGGCGTGCGCGGCCGGCGCCCGCGCGGTGGAGGTCGCGGGCCGCATCTCCTCGGCGCGGACGACCGAATACGTACGGGACCTGCTGCACCGCCTGGAACCCTACGGGGACGAGCCGCGCGTCGCGGAGCTGCGCGAACGGGCCCGGCCGCTGCTGGTGGCCCCCGCGTAGCACTGCTGTCGGTGGCGGGGTGCAGTATGCAGGGGTGGGAGGTGGCAGCTTGGGCAGGCTCGACTGCGATGTGCTGGTCGTCGGTGGGGGCATCGTCGGACTGTCGACGGCGTACGCCCTGTCGCGCCTGGCTCCGGGGACCCGGGTGGTGGTGCTGGAGAAGGAGTCCGGCCCGGCCCGGCACCAGACCGGCCGCAACAGCGGGGTGATCCACAGCGGCATCTACTACCGGCCCGGATCGCTGAAGGCGCGCTTCGCGGTGCGCGGTGCGGCCGAGATGGTGAAGTTCTGCGCGGAGCACGGGATCGACCACGAGGTCACCGGCAAGCTGATCGTCGCCACCGGGCGGGAGGAGCTACCGCGGCTGCACGCGCTGGTGCAGCGCGGCCGGGAGAACGGGATTCCGGTACGGGAGCTGGGCCCGGCGCAGATCGCCGAGTACGAGCCGGAGGTGCGGGGCCTGGCCGCGATCCACGTCGGCACGACCGGGATCGCCGACTTCGGGCAGGTGGCCCGGCAGCTCGCCGAGTCCTCCGGAGCGGAGATCGTCTACGGCGGGGCCGTGGACCTCGTCTCGCGGCGTGCGTCCGCGGTGGCGGTACGGACGTCCGCGGGCCTGGTGGTACGGGCGAAGGCACTGGTGAACTGCGCGGGCCTGCAGTGCGACCGGGTCGCGCGGCTGGCCGGGGACGACCCGGGGATGCGGATCATCCCGTTCCGGGGGGAGTACTACGACCTGCTGCGGCCGGAGCTGGTGCGGGGGCTGGTGTATCCGGTGCCCGACCCGGCGTTCCCGTTCCTCGGGGTGCACCTGACACGGGGCATCGGCGGCGGCGTGCACGTCGGGCCGAACGCGGTGCCGGCCCTCGCCCGCGAGGGATACGGGTGGGGTGTGGTCCGGCCGCGGGACCTCGCCGACGAGCTGGCCTGGCCGGGAGCCTGGCGGATGGCGCTGCGGCACTGGAGGTACGGGGCCGGCGAAATCCACCGGTCCCTGTCGAAGGCGGCCTTCACGGAGGCGGTGCAGCGGCTGCTGCCGGCGGTCACGGCTGCGGACCTGCGGCGGGCGGAGGCGGGGGTGCGGGCCCAGGCCGTGCTGCGGGACGGGACGCTCGTCGACGACTTCCTGATCCAGGAGGCTGATCGGACCGTGCACGTGCTGAATGCGCCGTCGCCGGCGGCCACGGCTTCGCTGCCGATCGGGCGGGAGATCGCGCGGCGGGCCATGGGCGCGCTTCGAGCCGCCTGACCCCTGGCCGGGGTCGCGGCCGCGGAGCCCCGGCCCGCGGGGCGGGGGTGCCGTTGCTGGGCGGGGGCGGCGTGCCGCTGCGCGGAACTGCTTCCCACCCGCCCTTTCACCGTTGCCGGGGCTCCGGCCCCGGACCCGATCCGGGAGCTCCGCGCCCGGTGCGCTCAAACCCGCGCGGGCTGGACCGGGCTCCCCGGGGGCTCGGGGGCCGGGGGCGCAGGGCGGGCGGTGCGGGGCGGGCGATCGGGCGGGGGTCCGGGGTGGGGTCGTAGAATGCGGGGATTGTGTCTGAGTCCCTTACCCCCCAGCCCAGCCTCGCGGAAGCCGCGCCGGAGGCGTCCTCCTACGTGCCGCCCAAGTGGCGCACCGAGCCGCGGTTCCCGGAGGGGCCCGCGCCCGACCCCGCCGGCTCGCACCACGAGCGGCGGATCCGCAGCTTCCAGCCGCGTCGCAGCCGGGTCACGGCCGGGCAGGGCGCTGCCCTGCAGCGGCTCTGGGGCACCTGGGGCCTGGACATCGACGGCCGCGAGGTCATCGACCTCGACCGGCTCTTCGACGGGCTGCCCGTCGTCCTGGAGATCGGCTTCGGGATGGGCGAGGCGACCGCCCAGATGGCCGCCGCCGACCCGGACACCGGCATCCTCGCCGTCGACGTCCACACCCCCGGCCAGGGGAACCTGCTGGCCCTCGCCGAGCGCAACGGGCTGACCAACGTCCGCGTCGCGAACGGTGACGCGATCATCCTGCTCCGCGAGATGCTGCCGCCCGCCTGCCTCCAGGGGATCCGCGTCTACTTCCCGGACCCGTGGCCCAAGGCCCGCCACCACAAGCGCCGCCTGATCCAGCCTGAGTTCCTGGACCTGGCCGCGACCCGGATGGCGCCGGGGGCCGTGCTCCACTGCGCGACCGACTGGGAGAACTACGCCGAGCAGATGCTCGAAGTGCTCACCGCCCACCCGGCGTTCGAGAACACCCGGCCGGACGGCGGCTACGCGCCCCGGCCGGACTTCCGGCCGCTCACCCGCTTCGAGGGCCAGGGCCTCGACAAGGGGCACGTCGTGCACGACCTGCTCTTCCGGCGGGTCGAGAACGCCTGACCTTTCCGAAGCTCACTCCCCGTGTCCGAGCGGGTCGTTAGAGTCATCATGTGTTCCGAGTTCGTGTCCGTGCGTGCGTGTTCGCCGTGCTGGGCGCATCGGGGCTGACGATCCTCGAACTCGTTCGGGAGCAGACCGGAACCCCCGGGTTCCTCGTCGGCCTCGGCCTGGCCGTGCTGCCGGTGCCGCTGCTCATGGCGGCCTTCCGGTGGCTGGGCCGGGCCGCGCCCCGGCCCTGGGCGCAGCTGCTGTTCTGCTGTGGTTGGGGCGCCTGTACCGCGGCCCTGATCGCCATACTGGCCAACGACTTCGCCACGGAGTGGATCTCCGCGGCGACGGCCGATCCCGACGACGCCGACCGGCTCGGCTCGGTGGTGATCGCGCCGGTGGTGGAGGAGAGCGCCAAGGCGGCGGCGCTGCTGCTGGTGTTCTCGTTCCGAAGAGGGCAGTTCACGGGCCCCGCGGACGGGTTCGTCGTCGCCGGTTTCACCGCCACCGGGTTCGCCTTCACCGAGAACGTCCTGTATCTCGGCAACGCGTTCACCGAGGACCTGAAGAGCGGGGTCGGGGCACTCGATTCGGTGACGGCGGCGACCTTCTTCGTGCGGATCGTGCTCTCGCCGTTCGCGCACCCGCTGTTCACCGTGCTGACCGGACTGGGGTTCGGTGCGGCCGCCGCGGTCGCCGCCGGCCGCCCGCGGGCGCGGTTGATGCGGACCGGCCTGCCGCTGTTCGGCCTGGCGCTCGCGATGGGCATGCACGCGCTGTGGAACTGCTCCTCGCGGATCGGCGAGAACGGGTTCTACTGGGTCTACGGCTGCGTGATGGTGCCGGTGTTCGGGGGGCTGCTGGGCCTGGCGGTGCGGATAAGGCACCGCCGGCTGCGGGCGGTCGCCGGGGAGCTCGCGGTGTACGCGGCCGCGGGCTGGCTGGCCCCGGCCGAGGTGCCGGCGCTGGTGTCGATGCCGGCCCGCTCGCTGGCCCGGGCGCTGGCGCGGCGCAGCGGGGGTCGCGCCGCGGGACGGGCGGTGGCCCGGTACGAGGAGGACGCGGCCGCGCTCGCCCTGCTGCGGCACGGGGCCCGGAGCGGCCCGGCCGGGGATCCGGAGTTCGCGGGACGGGAGCGGGAGCTGCTGCGCCGGTTGTGGCTGCGCCGGGCGACGGCGGGTCCGGCGCTGGCCCGGGCGGCGGTCCTGGAGGACCTGCTGCCGCGGCGGCCCGTCCCGGGTGTGCGGGGACCCGTACCGGCGGCGCGGAGCGGTGGCGCCGGCGGTCCGGTTACGGCGTCAGGCCCTTGGACCGGAGCCACGACAGCGGGTCCACCGTGGAGCCGCCCTTGCGCACTTCCAGGTGGAGATGGGGTCCGGTGACGTTGCCGGTGGCGCCGACCCGGCCGATGGTGTCGCCGGCGCCGACCTGGCCGGAGGTGACGGACATCGAGGACAGGTGGCAGTACCAGACCTCCGTGCCGTCCTCCAGCTGCAGGACGATGCGGTAGCCGTACGCGCCCGACCAGCCGGCCGAGGTGATCTTCCCGGCGCCGACGGCCTTGACGGGGGTGCCGGTGGGGGCGGCGAAGTCGAGGCCGGTGTGGTGACCGGAGGACCACATGGAGCCGGCGGCGCCGTAGTACGAGGTGATCGTGTAGGAGGAGGTCGGCAGGGAGTAGTTGCCGGCCTGCTTGGCGACCCGCTCCTGCTCGGCCTTGGCCTCGGCGACTTCGGCGGCCTCCTTGGCCTGCTTCTCGGCGGCGAGGCGGGCCTCCTCGGCGGCCTTCTCGGCCTCCTCCCGCTTGGCCTTGGCCTCGGCGGCGGCCGCCTCGCGGGCGGCCTGCTCGGCCTGGATGCGGGTCTGGACGTCGGCGGCCTCGTGCTGGGACTCGGCCTGCTGGAGGATGCGGGTGCGCAGGATCTCGCCGGCGTCGGCCTGGTCCTGTGCGGCGGCGGCCGCCTTCGCGCTCTGGGCGTCGGCCCGGCGGGCGTCCTTGTCGGAGTCGTCGTCGGACAGACCGGGCAACGACGGCATGGATATCGGGACTTGCGGACGGTCCTGGGCCGTGGCGATGCCGCCGGCGCCGACCGCGGCGATGATGCCGACTCCGAGGACGGTGGAGCTTCGGGCAAGTCCCCCGCCGCCCTTGGCGACCCGGTGCTTGCCGCGGATCGGGCGCACGGAGTCCTCGGTGGGGTTCCACTCGCCCCAGGCGCCGGCGGAGGGCGGTTCCTGGTTCTCGGCGCCTTCACGGGCAGGCAAGTTGGAGGCCACCGGGGCACACTCCTCAAGGACACGCACGCGCAGGGCGCCGCCTCTTGCGACGGCTGGGACGACCGCGCTGCGTTATCGAACGGTAATAGACGGACGGGAATGATTCCAAGCCGTCGCGATTGATCGTTTCGGCCAATCGACCGACCGCTGGCCCGATTTGGCCTGCGTTAATCACGATTCAGTGGGTCAACTCGGGCGAATCGCCGCACGATTCCGCATCTCTTCAGCCACACCAGTATCTTGACGGCCCGTCATCGACCTTGCAGTACGCGTCACTTCACTCACGTAGCGTGACGGCATCAGGGACGACGAAGGCCCGGTTCCAGAGGAACCGGGCCTTCGTGCTGAGTAGCGGGGACAGGATTTGAACCTGCGACCTCTGGGTTATGAGCCCAGCGAGCTACCGAGCTGCTCCACCCCGCGTCGGTGAACACAACCCTACGCCATCCGAAGGGGGGCTCGTGCCCATTTATGGTCCGGGACCCCGCACCGACCGACATATCCGCAGGTCAGCGAAGTGAAAGGTGATTGAAGAGAGGTGCCGGGAGAGGCCCCCGACCGCTGCTCCCGTCCCGTCAGCCCGTGGCCAGCCGGAGCAGCGCCGGGGAGCCGATGCCGAAGGCGGTCGTCAGGTGGAGACTCCGGGCCGCCGGGCCAGCAGCGGGGGCCGGACGTGACGGCTGCCGTGCCGGCGACGGCGGGGCGGGGGCGGGCGCGATGACGGGGTGAGGTGGTCCATCGGGCCGGGGCCCCTCCATGGGCGCGCCGCCGTCCGCAGAGCCCCCGTACCCCGCCCGCCGGCACCCCGATGCCCGCGACCACGGCGACGGCCAGGACACCGGCCACGGTGCCCGCCAGGAGGCGCTGACGGCCGTGTTGAACGGAAGACCTCGACCCGTGGGGGCTCCGCGCCCCGCGGACCGGGTGGAGCGCACTGCGAACGCCCCGTCGGCCGTACGGGATCGTGCAGCACGCCCGACGGCTGCGCAGCAGCGGCCCGCAGCCGGCCGGGGCCCGGACATGACGGAGCGCCCCACCCCAAGCCGGGTGGGGCGCTCGTACGCAGGTCACAGGGGATGTCCCCCTGGCCCGCGAGCCGTAGGCCATGTCGGACTCGAACCGACAACCAACGGATTAAAAGTCCCGGCAAGATCGTGCCGGGCCGTCCTTCTCAATCCGCTGCGATCCGGAAATGCCTGTTCAGAGGGATGCGGCGTGCCGCTCGATCCGCTCCGGACCGGGTCTTGCCAGCGCGTCCGCTCACGCATCGCTCACGCATCGCTCACGCATGCGGCCCTCTTGCTGACCCGTCGATAGAAGCCCCGTCTGGTCTTGCGCCTAAGCGCGTGCGAGTGGGGGCGCGAGGCCCCAGGCGACCGCCCCGGCGAGCAGGACTACGACGATCACGAGGGCCGAAAGGCTCTCTGCCGGGTAGAGGGGAAGCGCCCACCGAGGGCTGATGCGGTATCCAAGCGGGTCGGGGGTTGTCCGAGCGTCACGTTGGCGTTGCTGTACAGCAGCCCGGCAGCCACGGCCGTGGCCTCGTTCGCGATCTGGCGCACCACCAAAGCCAGAGCGAGGTTGAAAGGGCGGGTGGCGGGGCTACGGATCTCCAGCCCGAGTCCGTGAGGTCGGCCAGGGACCTCTTCAGCCCATATGCCTTCGACGGGGTTGAGGTCGGGTGCGGAGGCCGGGCGCTTGTTGATGGTCAGCCAGTCACTGTTGGCGTTCGCATGGCGATTGTGCCCGCCGTCCGCATCGCGCGTTTTCAGTCGATCCACATCCTGAGCGATGAATTCCCGCCAATAATCGAACGTGTAATCGACCTGGATGCGCGTTATTCGATAGGTTTCGGGTGTAACGCTCAGCGATGGAGACATGGGGGGATTGTGAAAATCAGCCGAGCGGCTTCTATAACCCTCGGAGTTTCGGCAATGTTAGCGGCGATGCTGCCATTCAACGCAGTGGCCGCGGATAGTGAATCAGGGTCTTGGGTGTGGTCCAGGTCGGGTGAGCCCCCGACTTCCGATAACGTGGGCGCAAAATTGAGCCCTAGGCGAGACACCGCACAGCAGGTGCCTGCAGGCTCCCAGGAGCTGCCCAGTCCGCCGGTTCCGACACCGCAATATGAAGCCCGGGCTACTGAACGCAGCGGAGCCCACTACAAGGCAGACGCTGATGCCAGCAAGTCGGAGGTGGCAGGCTCGCCAGACTTCGCCGCGTGTACCGCAAATCCGGAGGGGCATAACCCTTCCAATTCCGGATCCATAAAGAACCATTTCGAGTTTTGCCGATGGGGCTACAACAAGCTCACCAAGCTCGACGGGAGTGGGCGCGTTGAGGGGCAGGTGATATTCAAGGAGACAGAAGTCGGAGAAGGCTCCAGCGAGAAAAGAATCGGCACAATTCACATCAAGGTGACTGACCTAAAGGTGACCGGCACATTCATCGGCGCCTCCATGACGATGTCTCCTTCCGCCACAGGATATCCCGGCGCTTGCACCACTCGTATCGGTTCCGCCTCGACTGTCACCGAGCCGTTAACTTCGTGGGGGGACAAGTATCTTGCTTATGAAGTCATCGGGAACGCCCTGTCAGGCGATCAGACTCGCGGGGACAAACCCTTGTCGTGTAATTTCCAAAGCAACTGGAAGGTAGACGGAAAGAAGGCTTCATCCGACTGGTACCACGCACCTGAACAGGGAATGCGAATGGATTCCGGCCACTATCTGGCACAGTTCGGACGCGGCCAGGAGGGAACGATATTCCCCCGCACAGTTCCATGGTTCTCCTACGACTATAATGACCCGAATGTAAAACAAGTGGCAGAGCACATCTTCTCTGCCTATATGAACCCGGCAAGTACAGAGCCTCACGTTTACGCCGACAAGAAAATTCCGGGCTGGCGTGGGAGTTCCACCAAACTGACGAGGAACTGGCCTGAATTCAATGGCCCGGGCGGCGAAGCCGAAATGGTGAGCAAAAGGAACGAGAGCGCAAAGGATAAGGCTTGCAGGAATATGGTTAAGGGGGATCCGACCTATCAATGTGACGAATTCCCCTTCGCCTCAACGATGGAAGGGGCGGGCTCTGGCCATAATTTCTCGGTGCGGTACGTCCCTCAGAAAGCCAACGGCAGTGCGGGCGGGAAGCTCGCTGCCTGGTACGCCCGGGATCGAATTCTGCACGGCGATCAGTTCCAGGTATTTGTCGAGAACCACGGGAAACTCATGCCTGGATCCCTGCTCTCTATGCATTCTGGCAAGGCATTGGATGTCGCAGGTTGGGCCCCCGGCGCCCCTCTGCAGATCTGGGAATACTGGGGCGGCCCGAACCAGGACTTCACTTTCAATGACGATAATGAACTGCGCGTTTTCGGAAACCACTGCCTGGACGGTGGGGCGGGAACTCCTAACACCCGGGTAACGAGCGAGCCGTGCTCAGGCGCCGATTCGCAGAAATGGGTGGGAGGGACGTCGATTCCCACATCCATCCCATCCATTTTCCATGCAAAATCAGGGCTATGTCTAGACGTCAGTTCCTGGGGTACGGATAACGGCAATCCGGTAATCCTCTGGGACTGCAACGCGGCGGACAATCAGAAGTGGCGGGTAGCCGAGTAGGAATCCACCCAGCCTGGATGAGCTAGCGGCCCCTCAGAAGCCATGCTTCTGAGGGGCCGCCTGGTTTTTATTTAATTTCGCTGAACTGGATTAGATACTCCTCAAGCCCTTCAATTGGATATGCAACTCCGAGGAGTTGATCATAACGTTCTTGGGCAGTAGCCCCGCCCTTCCTCCAGACGCGCAATTCATACTCGGCACTCTTCCGCAGGGAGAAGCTTAGATGCGGGCCGTCAATCGTCCAGATGGAGGCTTCCCCGCTGAAAGTTGAGTATGAGCTGTGCCCGATCAACTCAAATTCTGGATCTTCGGGATTTAAGGGGTGCCTTCGGATTTCCACCGTAACCAGAGGTCGATGCGTTCCGACGAGACTCATGAAACGGACGGCTCCGCGCGCTGTCCGCACCGGCTTGCTGTCAATCTCTAGGTCTAGCCAGGCTGGAGAGGAGGAATCCTCGGCAGACCTGGCCTCTTGGATGCCGAAGATGCAACGGTCGACACGGAGGAGGATTGTTTCCCTGTACAGAATGTCTTCCACCATGATTCGAGCAATACTCCTGAAAATGGCAGGATTGGGATAATTTTCAAAGCGCGAGCGTCTCTGCAATACACCTCGCGGCAGAAACTCTCGGCATGAGAAGAGGACAGCGGGACCCTGCCTCACCTTATGCGTTGCAGGCCAGAAAGTGAACGATCCAGGCTCAGCCCGGTGCCGATTTACGAGCAACACTCGCGAGACCGCTCGCTGAGCATGAGTACCCGACACGGCGGCAGAGGACTACTGATTCAACGACGACAGCGTGCCGGCCAAGCTCCTGCTGGGCCTTTCTCCCAGGCGATCTACAAAGCCCCACCCGGCCACCGCTTCGTCGTCCCGCCCTACGCGCCCGACCTCAACCCCGCTGAGGGGATCTGGTGCCTCCTGCGACGCGGGCTGGCTCTCCAGCGTCGCCTTCAGTACCCCGAACACCTCGTCCAGCGCATCCGACGCGGCCTCATGCACATCCAGTACCGCAGCGACCTCATAGACGGCTGCCTCGCCGAGACCGGCCTGAGGAGCGACACGACATCACGAGTTCAACCTCATCAGCCAGACTGGCTGGTCAGCGCTTCCCAGGTCGCTGCGACGTTGTCCGGAGTGATGTGGGATGCGCTGGCCTGGGCCATGCGCGCCATCGGAGTGCGCCGTGTCGGGCTGGTGAGCAGGGCGATGGCGGCGTCGGCGAAGGCACGGTGGGTCTTGGGGTCGTCGATGTTGCCCTCGATGAGGATGCCAGTGTGGTTGTGGTGGACCCGTTCGTTGAGGGCGTCGATAGGGCTAGTGATCACTGGGGTGCCGGCGGCGGCTGATTCCGCGGCGGAGAGGCAGAACATCTCGGGGAAGCGGCAGGGGTAGAGGGTGAGGGACGCCTGCTGCTGGATCTCGATCAGTTCGGAGCGGGGGCGGGCGCCGAGGAGGCGGACGCCTTCGGGGAGGTCCTGGCCGCGGAGGATCTGGTGCCAGCGGTCGTCGGACTCGGAGTTGGTGAAGCCCCACAGCTGCCAGCCGCTGGTGACCCAGAGCTCGGCGTCGGGCACGGCGGCGCGGATGCGGGGCCAGAGGGCGAGGGCTGCGTCGAGGCCGCGGTTGGGCATGCTGGAGAAGAGGCAGATGGGGGCCCTGTCCTCGATGGGCTGGGTGTAGCGGTCGGTCTCGACGGGGAGCGGGATGAGCTGGGTGGGGATCTCCACGCCGGCGGTGTCGAGGCGGTTCTGCATGGCCTGGGAGGCCAGGACGACCCGGCCGCCGCGGTCCCGGAAGGTGTCGGCGAAGGCGGCCGGGCCGCGGGTGCGGTCGTCGAGCATCCAGAAGAGGTGCTGGCCGGCCTTCGAGTCGGCGGGCCAGAGGGCTTCGTCGAAGCGGACCGCGACCGCGACGTCGGGAGCGGGTGTGGTGTCGAGTTCCCAGGCCATGCGCCACTTCACGCCGTCGTAGGTGCCGGGGCGGTAACAGCAGTTGAAGACCTCGACGTCGTGGCCGCGGGCGGCGAGGGCGCGGGTGAGGAGGACCAAGGAGGCTTCGCAGCCGCCGAGGCCGGGGTTCTCGTAGTCGGGCGGGTAGAAGCTGGTGCGCTTGGGGTAATGGAACTGCCATCGCATGGTGGGCTCCCTGGGTGGGTCCTCGGTGGGCGGGTCAGTTGTGCCAGGTGTCCTCGCGGACCGCGGTCGGGTCGAGTCCGAGCCGGTAGGCGGCCTGGACGGCGGCGGCGGACTGGAGGAGGCCGTCGATGCCCCAGTCGAGAAGTGCCGGGGCCTTGTTGAGCGGGGCGATCAGGCGGCCGTAGGTGCGGCCGGTGTCGGGGTCGGGCTCGCGCGGGAGGAAGTCGGTGATGCGGGCGGCCAGGCGGAGCTGGGCGTACGGGGGCCGGCCGGCCTCGGTGACCTCTTGGTAGCCGAGGTAGACGGGGTCTCCGATGGTGATCTGGCTTTCCTCGCGGCACTCGCGGGCGAGAACGGCCGGCGCGTCCTCGCCGTTCTCCGGCTTGCCTCCGGGGAGGCCGTAGCGGCCGGCGTCCTCGCGCAGCAGGACGCGGCCGGTGTCGTCGAAGCAGAACCCGTAGACCTGGCGGACGAGGATGTCCTCGGGAAGGGGTTCGGTGATCCAGCGGAAGGAGACCACGGTTCCTCCTGATGGTGGTCCGAGTTGTCGAAACGGCTTGCCTGCACTGGCGGCCAGGGTGTGAAGTCCTGTGCATGCCAGTGGTGTTCTGCAAGCCTGACGCACTCTATGGACCGCGCAGCACGGTCGACGGTCAGCGCGCTGCCGCCCTGTTGTCGGCTCTCGCGGCTCGCTGCGCCGACGACGGCCCGGAAGGCGTGGGGGAACCGTGGCGTACGGGTGCGGAGCGAGCGGCCACCCAGATTGCTGAACGTGCGCGAGGCGAAGCCGCCTTCCAGGGGACGCTGACCGACGCCGACGAGGCCGCGGTGCGGCTTCGGGATGTGGCCGGGCGGCTGTCGCCGGGAGCGATCAGTACACGGGAAGTGCTGCGCCTTTCCGTGCAAGGGCTCGGGTTCGTGCTGGAGGCCGAACGGCGGGTGGTGCTCGGCGAGGCGGGTGTGGACGCGGTGTACGGCGGGGCGACCACCACGGTGGAGTTCGACCGCGTTCGTGCGGATCTCGTGGACTACCTCGCCGCCGACTCGGTGGAGGTGTGGCTGCTGAACGGCAAGCAGGCCGAGTGCGCACTCCAGTGGTGGAAGACGTACGTCCGCCACATGCTCCTGGACCGGAAGCCCGGCGAGTACCTGCTGCGGAACCTGGTGCACGTGTGCGACGGACCGGATGCGGATTACCTGGCGGGCCGCCTGCAGGGCTGAGGTCACCGATCGGCCTCCCAGCAGGTGGCGGCGTGCAGGGCGATCCGTTCGGCCAAGTCGGCGGGGTCCGTGGTGGTGCTGTCCAGACGTAGGACGTGTGGGATGTGGGCGGACATGAGGCGGTCGAGGGCGTCGTGCCAGGCCGTGAAGGCTTCCGGGTCGGGCCCGAAGAACCGCCGGTGCTCGACTTTGGTGGTACGGCCGGCCGCGACGTCGGCGCGGTGCCGGGCGAGGCGGACGTCGAAGTCCGTGGCCAGCAGGGTGGCGCCGGCGTACCGGACGTGGACCGAGCGGGTGGCGTTGTAGCCGCCGGCCATCCAGCGGTCGTGCTCCACGCCGGCGCGGGCCCAGGCCCGGAAGTGGGTGCTCACCTTGAGTACCGGGGTCGGACCGGGCCGGTGGAAGAGCCGGTCCAGGACGGGCTCCGCCACGTACAGGCTGCGGCGTAGGAGATCCGTGGGGCTGCCCCGGCGGACGGCGGTCGTGATGCTGGCGAGCCGCGCGTCGAGGCGGCCGAGCCCGCCGCCGATGAGCGGGCCGATCACGATGTTCGTTCTCAGCCCCTGCTCTTGGAGGCGCTCCTGCACCAGTCTGGTGATCGTCTTCTTACCGGAGCAGTCGAGCCCTTCCACTGTGTACGGTCGCATCGAGGTCTCCCTTCAGCTCCAGTGGGATGGGGGCGCCGCGGGATACCGAGGCGTTGATGAGGGCTTCGGCGTCCGCCTGGGCGTCGGCGGAGCAGGCGGCCAGTTCGATCAGGTGGAGCGGGTAGCGGATGGTCTCGCCGTGGGGCAGGTCGGCGTAGTGCCAGGAGTCCGCGTCGTCCGCGCAGGCCGGGATGCGGGATGCGTCCGGTGCCGTGAGCAAGGTGCTCAGGGTGTCGAAGTTGCCGTAGGTGTTGCCGAAGTGCCGTACGTCGGTGCCGCCGAGGTGGAGGGACACCTCGGCGAGCGCGCTCAGCCGTGCGCTGGGGACCAGACAGCCGGTGTTGAGCAGACCGATCAGCTCGTCCTCGCTGATCTGAGCGGGGCGGCCCGGTGGACGGGTGCCGCCTTCCGAGGCGGGGAGCGGTGAGATGTCGAGGCGCCGGCTTCGTGCGTGCAGGCGGATGCGCAGGGGCACGCCTTGCGGGCTGGTGGCGACTGCGAGGAGAGGCCACATGTGCTTGTCCTCCTGCTCCGCCCACCGTACGAGGGTGTGGAGCAGCCCGCCGCGAACCCGGCAGAGGGCGTCGGCGAGGGCGTGGCGCATCGGGGACCTGGTCAGACTGGTCAGCGTCAGCTCGGGCAGGGACGGGACCAGCTCCCGGTGGAGAGTGTGGGCCGACTGCCATAGGGCCTCGCCCACCGTCAGCCCGTCCCTGTTGCCCTCGGCGCACCGCAGGGCGAAGTCGTTGCGCAAGCGGGCCAGGACGCCACGTTCCCGCGTGGTCGGCTCGGAGTGGCGCAGGGCGGCGTTGTAGATGCCGGTGATGTGGCGTACGGCGCCGGAGTCGCAGGCCGGGAGCCACCAAGGGGCGAAGACGCTCCGCCCCGGCAGTTCGAGGACGTGGAGCCGGCCGTCCCGGATCCGGGGCAGGCGGATGGTGGTCCCGCCGCGGCGGCGCGGGAACTCGTTGAGGATGCCGTCCGCGTGGCCGAGTACGCCGAGGTGGCGGTGGTGGTGGACGGGCATGCGGGCGGAGGGGTTGACCGTGGGGTGCCAGGCATCCGTGTAGTCGAAGCGCATCAGCGCACCACCGCGGGCGGCTTCGGGTTCTGCCAGGGAAGTGCGGCGCGCTCGTTCAGCCGGCGAGCGTAGCGGTCGAGGTTCGCGGCCAGCTCGGCGTCACGGCGGGCGGCGCTGCCCGAGCGGGGCGGGTGCTCGCGGTGGAACACCCCGGTGGACAGGACCGGTACTACGTACGAGCCGCGGGCGATGGCCTTGGCGGCGAAGCAGACGTCCTCCGGTCCCCAGCCGGTGAAGTCGGGCGGGAAGCCGATGGAGCGGGCGGTCTCGGCGGGGAGGGCCAGGTTGTTGCCCTTGACCATGAAGGGCAGGTCCACCGGCCCCAGAAGCCTGCCGTGCCCGAAGTCGCGGAAGGCGCGGGTCTGCGCCACCGGGTAGACGGTGACGGGCTCGGGCACGGGTACCAGGCCGAGCCTTCCGGGCTCGTAGTGGGCGATCACGCGGGAGTCCCGGCTGCCGTCCGGCGCCCGGTCGGGGACCGGCAGGTGTGCGGGGACGTGGTCGCGCAGGGAGACAGTGATCAGGTTGGGTGCGAGCAGGTGGCGGGCGATGTGCTCGGTCAGGTAGTCGGGCGCGAGGTGGGTGTCGGCGTCGCAGAAGACGATCAGCCCGTAGCGGGTGCGGGCTATGCCGTGGTTGCGGGCACCGCCACAGTGAAGCTGGGTCTCGGAGCGGACGAGGCGGATCTGCTCCGGAAGACCTGCCGGGAGGCGCAGCGGCGGCTCGCTGGCGTCGTCGACCACGATCGCCTCCCAGGGCGTGGTCGGGGCGAGGCGGGACGCGGACTCGGCCAGGGCGTGCAGGACCCCGGGCAGCACGTCGTGAACCCCGCGGGCCGGGATCACGACGCTGACACCGGCCCACCAGGGCAACGAAGGCACGCGGCCCGTGTCCATCGGCCCGAGTCCGATCGCGCCGGCGGCGAGGTCGAGGGCCCAGTAGTCGTTGCTGCGGGCGGCGAGCGCCTCGCTCGTGCGCGGGCCCTGAGTACCGGCGGGCTTGATGTCCGGCCAGCCGAGCCACCCGGTCACCGCCCACAGGTCCGGGACCTCAGCCTCGGCCAGGACCGCGAGGACGCGCTTCCTGCCGCGCTCCCCGAGGAGCAGCCGGACGGGGACGGGCCCGGCGGTCTGCGGCGTCGTGGCCAGGAGATCGAGGGCGTGCCGGGAAGAGACGTGGCGCCACGCCTCGCCGTGGTTGATCCAGCTCGGCCGCCCGGGCGCCGCGAGGTGCAGGACCCCGGACGGTAACGGGACCTCCACCAGGACTTCGAGGAGGCCGTGGCCGGACTGCGCCCACAGGACTGCCGCCGAGCCCGGGCCGGCCACCTGACGGAAGGGGAACTGCTGCTGCCCGGTCACGACGCGTGCTCCACATCGGACGCGTCCATCAGCTCGGGGAGCCCCGGCAGGTCGTGGCCCATGCGGTCCCGCTTGGTCCGCAGGTACTCCAGGCTGTGGACGTTGGCCTCCACCAGCAGCGGCACGCGCTCCGCCACATCGACCCCGAGGGCGGTGAGGGCCTCGGCCTTGTCCGGGTTGTTCGACAGCAGCCGCACCGACCGGACGCCCAGGTCGGCCAGCATCTGGGCAGCGACGCGGTAGTCGCGGGCGTCGGCGGGCAGGCCCATCGACGCGTTGGCGTCGACCGTGTCGAACCCGGCATCCTGGAGCGCGTACGCACGCAGCTTCGCCAGCAGCCCGATCCCGCGGCCCTCGTGCCCGCGCAGGTAGAGGACCACGCCCGCGCCCTCGGCGGCGACCGCCGCGAGAGCGGCGTCCAGCTGCGGCCCGCAGTCGCACCGCAGCGAGCCCAGGGCCTCACCGGTCAGGCACTCCGAGTGGACCCGCACCAGGACGCGATCGGCGCCGCGGATCCCGCCCAGGGTGAGGGCCAGGTGCTCGCCGCCCTGCAGCACGTTGCGGTAGCCCCAGGCGGTGAAGACCCCGTGCGCGGTGGGGATGCGTGCCTGTGCGGCGCACCCGACGCTCCCGGCGATGTCGGTCGTGGGCGTGTGCTGATCGGCGGGGCTGGGGCTCTGGTCCCGGCGGGCCTGCTCGCGGACGGCCATGAGGATCAGACCCATGGTGTTCTGGCCGTGGCCGGCGCACACGCCCCAGAACTCGTCGCCCCAGTCGTTGCCCTCGACCAGCTCGGCGGTCCCGGTGGCGAGAAGCCGCTCACGCAGGGCGGGCTCCTGGAACTTCTGCCCCACCAAGGAGCGCATGACCGCGACCTTGGCCTCCTCCCAGTCCTCCCGGTCGGCGTGGCGCCGGCCAAGGCGCTTGGCCTCGTCCGGGTCGGGCTCACGCGCGATCCGCTCGCGGATCGCCGGATCGAGGGTCTTGGCGGCCTGGTAGGCGTGCTCGACGGTGGGGTACGCCAGGCCGTCGAGCCGGACCGTGGCGGCGGAGTAGTTCGAGAGGAACTCCCACGGCCCGGCGAACCGGTCGATCACGCGCGGCGGAAGGGGACTGTCCGTTGTGTGTGCGGTGGCTTCCTCGGTACGGGACACGGGACTCTCCTCGGGATTGGACGACAAGGGAAGGACGAAGGCGGCCCAGCAACGCTTGCCGGTCGCGGTGCGGTCGGCTCCGTGGCGGTCGGCGAGCACGGAGACCAGGTGCAGGCCACGCCCCGACTCGGCATCCGCCCCGGCCTGCCCGGGCTGGGGGAGGGTGCTGCTGGTGTCGTGGACCGCGACGACGAGCGCGCGACCGTCCTGACGGACATCGACGCTGATCGGCCCGGGGGCGCCGTGCTGCACCGCGTTCGCGATCAGTTCGCCAGCCACCAGCTCGATTCCGTCCAGCTCCGCCTCGCCGAGCTGTATGTCCCATCCGCGTACGGTGGAGACGACACGGTGCCTGGCCTGCCGCGCGGCGGCCGGCGAACCGGTGACGGGGAACGCGAGCTGGTGGTGCGCTGCCATGAGCGGGCCTCCTGAGCTGCCTGGCTGTGCGAAGCGCGGGACTGAAGGTGAGCAGGCGGGGTCGTTGGCCTTCCGGGGAAGGACGGAGTCTGATCGTCGGCCCTGCCTACGGCTGGGCGACCTCGTGGCTGGGGACCGGTGTGCACGGGGTGTGCTGGATGGGTTGAGCGACCGGAGCCGCTCACGCCGATCTCACGCTTCGCTGTCAGCGGTGCACACAGCGAAGTGCCATTCAGGATGGCGACGAGCGCTGGGGCGTGGATACGCCGTCACCGCCGCCATGACGCCGCCATCGTGGATGCCTGTGGCCCCGAAGATGACGTCGTACGTCATGACCACCGTCATGGCCGCCGTCATCTGCGCCGCGGAGCCGTCGAACGGGTTTCCTGCTGATCCGCCCTGGCTATCGTCAGAGCAGATGAACGGGGACGGAGAGGATCTGCGGTGGCCGAAACTCCCACGCTCTTACGTGTCTTGACGCTGCAGCGGCACTGGCAGGTCTACGAGACCTTCCGCCTCCGGTTCGAAGCGACGGCGAACACGGTCGCCCAGGAGGAGAACCACCCCCGGCTTCGCGGGTTGTCGGTCTCCAAGCGGCAGTTCGAGCGCTGGTACGGCGGTGCGGTCAAGACCCGCCCCTACCCGGACCAGTGCCGAGTGCTGGAGGCCATGTTCGGCGTCAGCGTCGATCTCCTGCTCGCTCCCGCGCCGGCCGCCTCATTGGCCGCGCCTGCTGCCAAACCCCCGCTCGTCATCCCGCCGCCACGGCTGACCCCTGTCCCTCTCCCAACCGAGCAGGCAGTGGCACTGCCTGCTGGTGGCCCGTACAGCAGCGAGACCCGCCTCGACGCGGGCACCACGGAATTGGAAAGGCAGGTCGCGATGGCGGCACGTCGTGCGCTCAGGTTCACCGCGCTGGCGGAGGGCAGCAGCATCGGCCCGGAGACCCTGGGCCAGATCCATGACGAAGTGCGACGGCTGACCGTCGCCTACCCGAAGCTGGCGCTGCCGACCTTGCTCGGCGACCTGGTCGAGGTGCAGGACCTCGCCTTCCGCCTGCTGGAACACGGCCGCGTCAAGCCCATGCAAGCCCGGGAGCTCTACCTGCTGGCCGGCATCACCTCCGGCATGCTCGCCAAAGCAAGCCACGACCTGGGCAACCCGAACGCCGCGATGATGCAGGCCCGCACCGCCTTCGTGTGCGCGGACAACGCAGACCACCACGCCATGCGTGCCTGGGTCCGCTCCCTGCAGTCACTCATCTCCTACTGGGCCGGACGCCCCTCCGAAGCCGCCGACTACGCCGCCCTCGGCCAGAGCGTGGCAGGCAACGTCCGCGGCACCACCAGCATCTGGCTGGCCTGTCTCTCCGCCCGCGCCCACGCACTCCTCGGCGACGGCGAGGCCACCCGCACCGCCATCCAGCAGGCCGAGGAAGCCCGCACAGCCGTCGAACCCGACGACCTCGACGCCTTCGGCGGCATCATGACCTTCCCGGTGCCCCGACAGCTGTACTACGTCGCCGAGGCCACCGTGCACCTCGGAGAAGACCCCGCACTCGGCGAGAGCCAGTCGGAGGCCGCCGTCGCCGCGTACCGCAGCGCCACGGAGGACGAATGGGCCTTCGGCGACGAGGCCGGCGCGCAGACCGACCTCGCCCTCGCCCGCATCGCCCGCGGCGAGATCGAAGGCGCCATCGAAGCAGTCCAGCCCGTGCTCGACCTCCCCATCGAGCAGCGAAACTTCGGCATCACCAGCAGCGCCCAGCGGGTCCACGCCGCACTGCAGGCCGAAGGCCGGCGAAGCCGAGGCCCGGCAGCCGGCCTCCGCGAGGAGATCGAAGCCTTCACGGCCACCCCGACGTCCGTCCTCGTCCGATGACCCCGCAGGTAGGCTCCGCAGCCATGACCCCAGTCCACCTGGCCGGCCCCCGCCTGGCACTGCGCGAAGTCGAACCCGAGGACACCACCGCCCTCCTGGCCATCTACGGCGACCCCGAGGCCACCCGGCACCTCAGCTTCGAGCCCCGCACGCCCGACCAGGTCCAGGCGATCGTCGACCGGTCCATAGCCTCCGCGAAGGACACTCCCCGGACCGAGTACTGCCTCGCCATCACCCCGCGCAGTGAACACCGACTGATCGGCTACACGCGCCTGGCGACCGAACCGCAGCAGGCAGCCACCATCGGGTTCGCCCTGAACCCGGCGGAGTGGGGCAAGGGCCTCGGCACGGAGACCGTCCACCTGCTGTGCGCGCTCGGCTTCAAGGCCCTCGGCCTGCACCGCATCTGGGCGGCCCGAGCGCCGCTCAACGAGGCATCCGCGCGTACCCTCCTGCGAGCGGGCATGACCGAGGACGGGCGGATCCGCGACCACGTCTTCGTCCACGGAGCCTGGCGAGACTCGATTACCTACTCGATCTTGGAGCACGAGTGGACACCGATCGACGCGCTTGAGCTGAACACCGGCGACGAAGCCCCGGCACGCGTGCCCCTGTCCGCCGCTGACAGCGGACAGGAGAGGTGAGCCGGTGCTGACCGAGCAAGGCTTACCGCACCACCTGGTGATCCCCGGCATCGCCGACTTCGCACGCGGTGGTCTGCCCGCCCCACCGACCACCGATGACGGCAACGACTGGGTCGACGGGGTGTGCTGGCTGTACTGCGGACAGCCATTGACCCGCGTCATGTGGATCGGCCCGGTCAGTGTCGCCGGAGCCCAGGCACCCATGTACGCCTGCGGCCCCTGCATCGCAGAACTCCAGGAACGTGTCTGGCTCTCCATCCAGCGCCGTTACGAGCCCGCGCGCCCCGGCCAGCGACCGGAGTGCGGTCGGGAGGGCAGATTCGGCGTCAGAGGACGGGGGCGCCACCGACGCAGCGGTGCACGGTCTGGCTAGACGGTACAAGCCCTTTCGGGGTCAGCGCGTCTCGACGCTGGCCCCGAAAGGGCGTTTCGCTTTAGGCGGCCTGGGCTACGCCTGGCGAGGCTGCGGGCCGTCCTGACTGGCGGCCGTGACTGGTTCTCGGCCGCCACGTGTCACCCTCTCGCCGCTCGCGGAACGGCGTCGTTCCTCGTCAGAAGGTGTGCGGGGTGAAGGGGCGGACGGGCTCGATCATGAAGCGAAGCCGTCGGTCGAACTCGGCCCTCTCGTCCTCGGTCATGAGCTCGACGGCGTTGCCAAGGGTCTTCTTGGCGAGCTGCTCCATGAACGGAGCGAGGAACTGCCGGAGGTCTTCGAGCGCGTTCTCCTTCTTACGCAGGTATTCCAGGTAACGCCTGCGCTGTCCGACGGCCTCTTCGACTTCAGCACGGACGGCCTGGAAGGCCGTGGCCTGTTCCTCCTTGGTGAAGGGGCGGCCGTCGCGGTGGGACCAGGTGTTGGTGTCGGGGCGGTACTTCCAGTCTGCGTCGCAGAGCAGCGCAACGATGTGGGGCCGGATTTCGGTTTCGGGCATACGAGTGCTCCTCAAATGGATGGGGGAAGGGCGATACATCAAGGGTCTGGAGAATCCCCGGTTTGGCTAACCGGGGATCGTCGGTTACCTTCAGCCGCCCTTCTTCGGTCAGCGCCGCCGGGTTGAGTCGCTCGCGGGAGCGGTCGCCGGCTGCGCTGTCGGCGCCGCAGGCGGTGTGCGCCGGTTGCCTCGGGCGGTCGGGACGTTTGGGGCGGCGGGCAGGTGGGCGCTGCGGCGTAGCCGCCAGACGAGGACGTCGCTGATCGACGTTGCGGTGTCGAGCTCTCGGCGGCGGGCGGCTTCGGCGAGCAGGACGGCCGGGTCATGGCCGGCATTGCGGGCGTCGGCGAGGGTGGCGGCCAGGGCGGGCCAGCCGGGTTCGGCCAGGACTTGCTCGGCCAGCGCGGGTGGCAGGGCCTGGCGCAGGACGTCTGTCTGCCTGCGCTGCTGGGAGACGGACAGGTGCAGGCCCCGCTGGTGGATCACGGCGATCGGCTGGGCTGCGGCTGCCTGGTAGGCGGTGTAGAGGTGTTCGGCTGCCTGGCGGGCGGCTTCGGCCTGCTGGTCGTGGTGGCGGGTGCGGTGCCAGTGCCGGGCCGCGACCACCGCGAGGAGTAGGGCATCGAGAAGCATCGCGGTTGCGGCGCCGTCCTTGGGGGCGGGCTGGCGGACGATGGCCTTGACCGCGGTGCGGGTGGCGTGTGCCTGCTGGTGGCGGGCGCGGATGTGGGAGCGGCTGGCCCGCTCGAACGCGGTCGCCGCCTTCAGCAGCTGGGGCTGCAGGTGTGCGGGCGCCACGAGGGGGAGGGCGTCGAGGGCCTCGGCGACGACGGTGATGTGGGCCTGGCCGGTTGCCTCGTCCGTGTGGCCGAGGATCTCGGGGATCCGGTCGACCGCTGCGGTGGCCTTCGTCCAGGCCGTGTGCCCGGCGTCGGGTTTCCGGCCGGCCAGCTCGGGCGTGGGGTCGGTGGCGGCCAGGCGTTCTGCGATCTTGGGGTAGGACAGGTCCGGAGCCAGGGCGGAGCCGGAGAACCAGATGGGCTGGCCCTCGGCGTTGGTGTCGCCGGGCTGGGCCACTTTGTAGCCGCGGATGTCGCCGGAGGGGAAGTGCTGGACGTCCACCAGCGCGCCGGTGTCGGCAAGGAGAGCGAAGAACTCCTCGGTGCTGGCGGCGGCAGCCACTGCGGTCCGTACGGTGGTGCGCAGGTGCTCGCGCGGTGTGGTGGCCGAACCGGCGCGGCGGGCCTTCTCCTGTTCGGCGCGGGTGGGGCGCTTGGCAGCGGTGCGGTCGCCGCGTACGACCTGGCGCAGCCCGTACTCCTTCTCGATCGCGGCGCACTCCTCGTTGGCACGCGGGTAGTCGTTCCAGTTGCGGGGCTGGCGGAGATCGCCGCGGACCTTGGTGGCGACGATGTGGATGTGGTCGTCGGCGTGGCGGACCGCGACCCACCGGCAGGCATCGGGGTCGCCGGCGGGGGCGATGCCGGTGGCGTTCAAGATCCGGCGGGCGATCACCGCCCACTCGTCGTCCGTCAGGATCCGGTCCTCGGGCGCGACCCTCACCGAGCAGTGCCACACGTGCTTGTCGGGGGCGCGGTCGCCGGCCTGCTTGACGCGCAGGTCGAGCATGGTGGCGAGCTGGGTGAGTGTGGCGGACTCGTCGCGGCCGGGGTCGGGGGCGAAGCCGTCGAACGATGCCACGAGGTGGGGGTCGGTGTGCTCATTGGCGCGACCGGGCCCGTAGAGGTAGCGCAAGACGCCGCGGGTGTCGGCGCCGGAGCCGATCTTCGCGATCAATCAGGCCGCCCTCTTTGCGGTGGCGGTCTTGCTCGCCGCCTCATCGATCGATGTAGCGGCGTCACGGGCGAGGCCGAGGACCCGTTCTGCTTCCGCGAGAACTGCGCTGTCCCCAGGGTGTGGATGGCCGCCGGAGTTGAGTTTGAAGGCGATCTGGTTGACGTTCTTGCCGATCGCGGCGACCTGGAACCGCAGGGCGGCGAGCTCGTCGATCAGGTCATCGTGGAAGGTTCTCTGGCCGGGCAGGGTGAGGTCGCCTGCGAGGTAGGCCATGACGATCGCGCCGACGAGGTGTGCGCCGGCCAGGTTCAGCCGGCGGGCCTCGGCGAGGATCGCGGTGTGCTCGGCGACGCTGTAGCGGACGTCGACACGCATCTTGCGCTGCTCGCTTTCACGGGCACGACGGCGGGCGACGCGGTACAGCGCGGCCTCGTCGGCGGCCCGTACGACGGCGGGCAGTCCGGCGTCGGCGGCACCGGCCGCCTCCTGCCCCGGTGCGCCCTCGCGCCGGGGTTCTGCCTCCGCCACCCTCGGGGCGGAGGCTGCGTTGGACCGGCCCTTGGACGGCCCAACGCCATACCTTGCTGGCCGGGTTGGGGCCGGGGTGGAGGTCGCCTGCTGTTGGTCGTGGGGGGTGGCGGGAGCGGGCTGATCGTGCATGGAGGAAGTTCCTTGCTGCTGAGGTGAATTGGGGTGAGGTGGATGGGGAGCCTGGCGGCGGGCTCGCTTCACGGCGGTTCGTGAGGCGTACCGGGGCGGGCTGTTGCGGGCGTGGCCGGGTGAGTGACGGGGCTACGGACCAACTGGGGGCGCTGGTCCGTAGGCCCCTGTTCCGGTGTTTCGTGGGTGACCGGATATCCGGTCAGTCGCTGGGAGCGCTGGTGCCGGTGTCCTGTTCTGCGAGCAGGCGTGTCCTGAGCTCGGTGAGTCGGTCCTCGGCGATGGGGAGCCCCGCGTCGCGTACGGCGTTCCGCAAGATGGAGCGGGTGGCCTTTCCGTGCAGGGCGATGGCCTGGCGGCCGATGGGGAGCAGTTCGTCCATTTCGGCGCCGGGAGGGCGACCGTAGCGCTGCGCCATCAGGTCGCCTTCCTCAGCGGACGGCTCAGCGCTGTCGAGGTCGAAGCGAGTTTCGTGCAGGGGTAGGCGGGGTTGCACGGATGTAGGCGCGGAGCCCTCGAGACGTGCGTCGGGGTCGGGGTGCTCTCTGGCCTCCTCGTGCTCTGGGCCGTTGCTTGCGCTCGATCGGCTGGGCGAAGGCCTCGGCTCGGCTGGGGGCACGGTGGTCTGGGCCGGGTGGGGCTCGGCCCAGGGCGAAGGCAGCTCGATGGTCGCCAGCGCTACGGCATGGCGGCGGGCAGCGAGCTGCTGCAGTAGGTCTTGGCGCTGGCGGTCGTCGATGGCCACCGCGGCTTGGGCGACGGCCTGCGAGAGCCGTCGTGCGATGCGTCGGCCTCGCCACCGGTTGCGCTTGTCCGGGTTGAGTTCGGCGAGGCGTGCGGCCAGGGCGACGGCCTTGCGGGTGGCGCGGTCGCGGGTGATCTGCGCGGCGTCCCGGTCGCATTCGGCGATCCCGAGACGGGAGAGCAGGCGTTCGCGTATCTCGCGGCCGGCCGTGGCGAGGATGCTGTGGGAGGCGGCTTCCGGCTTGTGGAGACGCAGCTCGATTCCCATGGCCTCGTGCCAGAGCACGGCGGCCAGGACCGGGCCGACGAAGGCTCGCACCGTGCCGCCGACCAGGCCGGACTCGGCGTACGCGGGGATCACCTGTATGGCGGTGATCACGTAGGTCAGGGTGCCCGGCAAGCCGGGTGCCTGCTTGGGGCCGTGGAGGTTCTGCCGCGCCAGCAGTGCCGTGGCGAACAGGGCGAACTCCGCTGCGGCGAACATGGCGGCGCGTTCGGCTGTGCCGCCCATGTCCAGGTAGTCGGCGGCGAACCGCCAGCTGGTGTCGGCGCTGTAGGCGGTGCAGCCGACCGCTGCCAGCGCGGCGACGATGACCGCGGGCGATCCGGGCTTGCGGCTGCCGCCGGTTCGGCGTGTGCGCTGCTTGATCAGCCGCCTGATCAGCAGCACGGAGCAGACCAGCACGAGCGCGGCGACCGCGAGGGAAGTGGCGTTCCATTGCCCGAGTGCGGGCAGGGCGAGTGGTGTCATGCAGGGGTCTCCAGAGACCCGCCGCGCCATGCGGGCGCGGGCGGTGTGGTGAAGGCGGTGAGGTGGGGAGGCGGCCACCGGTAGGTGGGGTGGCCGTGAAGGGTGGGGACTCGTCCCACTCGTCCCGTGCCTGGTCAGGGCAGGTACGGGTGAGCGGCTGATGTCGACTCGACTCGTTGCACAGGCTGGGGACCTCGTGCGGCGGGGTGGTCGGTGAGACGAGTGGGGACGAGTTGTTACGGGTGCCCCGGTCGTGGCGTTGCCGGACTCCCAGTCGGGCAGGCGCGGGCCCCGTCCGGGGTGTTTGGCGAGGTCAGCGGCCTGGTGATGTCGAGTCGACTCGTAACGCCTCCTTCACTCGTCCCCGCGCTGACCTGCGCGGGGACGAGTGGGACGAGACGCGGAGGGTCAGGCGCCGTTGGCGGGCGCGGCCTCGGCCGCGGGCTTCTCCGGTGGGCAGTACCTGGTCCAGGCGTCGGTGAACTGCGTCGGAGTGAAGCCCTTGGCCTGGTTGCCGTCGGGGAAGCGGCGGTTGCCAGAGCCGATGCCGTAGTCGTCGAGCAGGATCTGCAGCCCACGTGAGGTGAGTCCCTTGGGGCTGTGCTCAGCCCACGGCGCCTCGGGATCGGCGTTGAGAATGTCCAGCAGGCGGCTGGTCCGCAGGGCGGGCGGGTTGCCCTCTCCGGCGAAGGCTTTGCGGATGTCGGTCAGGATACGGATCTTCAGCCCGCCGTCCTGGTCCCGCCCGGACTCGTAGTCCGTCATGGTCTTGCACGCCGTGCGGGCGATCAGCGGCCAGCGTCCACCCGCGAGGTCGGCGACGCTGATCAACGGCTCCCAGGTGTCGGCGGCGCGGTCGTCGACCGGAAGGTTGGGCTCCAGCGCGATGGCCTCGTCGCGGATGCTGGCCAGCCAGGCCGCCAGCCGTTCCCGCAGCGCCTTGACCGCCAGGTCGTCGCGGCCGTAGCGCCAGGAGGCGACCTTCTCGCTGCTCGCGCGGCGGCGCATGCGGATGACCACCGACCGGTCCATGATCGTGTCGGGCAGGTCCCCGATACCGGCCAGGGCGGCCATGGCGAAGGTGGAGAACCTCTGCACGTCGTGGTTCGGGCCCGAGACGCGCAGGGTGGGGCGGTTGCGCTGGTGGCCCGCGTTGAGCAGGCCGCGCATCTCCTCGTTCTTCTCCGCGACCTTCGCCGACCCGAAGATCGTGTCGACCTCGTCCACCAGGAGCGTGGGCGGGTTGCCGTCGCTGATCGAGCGGAAGATCGCCGCCGCGGACGCGTTGACCGTGATCAGCGGATCGTGGACCGCCTCGATCAGGACCTCCAGCAGCCGCGACTTCCCGCACCGCTTCGCGGGTCCGACCACCGCCAAGCGGGGTGCGTGCTGCCATACCGTCTGCAGGTGGGTGGCCGCCGCCCACAGCGTGGCGGCGGTCAACGCCTCCTCGCTGGGCATGACCACGTACCGGCGGATCGTGGCCCGCAGGTCGTCCAGGATCACCTCCCCCTCCGAGGCGGGGGACGGCAGCTCGGCCGGGGGTGCATCCTCCTCAACAGGGGCTTCGGCGGCTGCGTCGAGTTGCCCGTCCGGTGCGTCGTGCAGGTGAGCTCCGGGCTGGCCGGGGACTGCGACCGCAGGCCAAATCGCCTTGGCGGGTGCGCCAGGAGGCGTCGATGTCGTAGGTTCCAAGAGGCAGCTCCTTCTCTTGTGGCCGCGTGCGTGCTGGCCACTCGGGTTGACCGTGTGATCGCGGGTGGGGATGTTGCCGGGGCCTCCGACGTTGGCGCGTCGGGGGCTCACTCGTTTGCCGTGAGCCCTTGGAGGAGCCGGGCGACGACGAACAGTACGTCCGACCCCTGGCACAGTCCAGCGTTTCTGTGTCAGCCCCGCGCAGAATGGTCTGCTACCTTCTCTCGCCTTCAAGCGGCCAGGCCCAGCAGGTTCACCAGGTCTGCGGTCACCACGCGGTACGCCTTGCCCAGCCGCAGGACCTTGCACGGGTACTCGCCCCGCTTGGCCAGCTCGTAACCCTTGCTCCGCCCGAGACCCAGCGCACGGTTACCGGTATCCAGGTCAACGGTCGCAGGCAGGGCCAGGACCTCCTCCCGGGTCATCCCCTTCACCTGGCCCACGTTCTCGTCGTCGCGCACGCGGCGCTCCTCTCTTCACAGCCCACGGCGAACACGTCATCGCATCCGTCTCCGGGCCTCGAATACCAAGTGTGGAAAAGCTAATGTGTCCTCATGACACAAACTCGTTTCGATGATGGAGATGAGGACGACGTTCCCGAATGGGCGGACCGGGTCATGGCCGACGTGGCCCGTGAAGTCCGGCGACGAAGGAAGGAGATGAGGTGGAGCGCACAGGAGCTGGCCGACAGGTGCGATGCGATCGGTTTTCCGATCCCCCGCAACGTCATCGCCAACATGGAGTCCGGCCGGCGCGCAGTCCTGCCACTGGTCGAGGTGATGGTGCTGGCCAAGGCCCTGTACACCCACCCGATCCACCTGATCTACCCCGTCGGGTACGTGGAGGAGGTCCAGAAGCTCCCTCTCACCTACCCGGTGAAGACCGCGGAGGCCATGCGCTGGTTCGCCGACCTGGACCAGACGTTCGCCGCCGGCCCGGCCAACCACTCGATGCTTCACGACCACCTCGCCCATGGCGAAGCGCTCGCCGAGGCTTTGGCCGCGATAAAAGGCGAGGCTCGCCAGCGAGAGGTTGCCGACCAGGCGGCCGATGACAGCGAGCGCGCTCAAGCCCTGCGCTCCCAGGCCGACTTCGCTGAACGCGCCGCGCGCGCCAAGTACGCACTCCGCAAGGTGCGCAGAGAGATCTACGCGGAGGGCGGGTTCCTCCCCGACCTACCGACCACACTCGCCGACGTCGACCCCGCCGAAGGCTACGAAAGGAACACCGTTTGAAGGGCTCCACCCACCGCCGCTGCTACTGCCGCGACCCGAAGACCGGCCGACCGCTCGGCAAGCGCTGCCCCAAGCTCACCACCCGGAAGCACGGTTCGTACTCGATCCGCCAGGAACTCCCGCCCCGCGAGGACGGCACCCGCCGGTCCTTCAACCGTGCCGGGTACGAGAGCATGAAGGCCGCCCAGGCCGACCTCGACCACGTACGCGCTCTCCTCGGCATACCGGCCGCGGACGACCCCGACAGCATCGCCGCCATCGCGGCCCTCCTGGAGCAGGTGGCCGACGAGAAGGCCCCGCTTCCCGATGTCGAGGAGACCCGGCGCCGACTGCGCGCCGGGACGCCGCTCCTCGGCTCGATCACCGTCGGCGAATGGCTGAACCAGTGGCTCGCGTCGAAGAAGACGCGGAAGACCACGACGAACGGCTACGCCTCCCACATCCGCGTCCACCTCCGGCCACGGATCGGGCACCTTCGGCTCGACCGGCTGAATGTCTCCCACCTTGTCGAGATGTTCGACGCCATCGCGGACGACAACGAGGCGATCGAGTCCCACAACCAGGCTCGGCGAGAGCAGATCGCCCGCTGCAAGCCCAGCAAGGCCGGCAGGCCCATCGCGGCCGAGCGGGCCCTCCTGGCCGCCGAGCGGGCCAAATTGGCCGCGATGGGCCCCTTCCGGAAGCCGACCGGCCCGGCCACCCGGCAGAGCATCCGCCGCACCCTGCGGGCCGCGCTGAACGGAGCGATCCGCCAGCAGCTCATCACCTTCAACCCGGCGTCCCACATCGAGCTGGAATCCGGCAAGCGTCCGAAGCCCCTGCTGTGGACGGACGCCCGCGTGGAACGGTGGCGCCTCACCGGTGAGAAGCCCTCCCCCGTCATGGTCTGGACCCCGGCCCAGTTCGGAGCCTTCCTCGACGAGGCCGAGGGCGACCGGCTGTACGCCCTCTTCCACCTCTCCGGCACCCGCGGCCTGCGCCGGGGCGAGTGCGTCGGCCAGGAGTGGTCCGACGTCGACTTGGACGGCGGGCAGATCACGCCGGCCAAGGAGATCGTGGTGGACGGCTGGGACCCGTACGAGTCGGCTCCGAAGACGGACGGCAGCGCCAGCACCATCGCCCTGGACAGCCTGAACGTCGCCGCCCTGCGCGAGCACCGCGCCCGCCAGCTGAAGGAGCGGAAGAAGTGGGGGAAGGCATGGCAGGACACGGGCAAGGTCTTCACCCAGGAGAACGGCGCCTGGCTCCACCCCGAGACCGCCTCGGAGACCTTCCGGCAGATCCTGGCCCGCACCGACCTGCCGCCGATCACGCTTCGTGATCTACGCCACGTCTCGGCCACCCTCACCCACGGAGGCGGCGGCGACCTCCACACGATCAAGGAGACGCTCCGCCACTCCACGATCACGCTGACCTCGGACACGTACACGAGCCTGCTCCCCGAGGTCGACCAGGCAGCCGCAGAAGCGGCGGCCCAGCTGGTGCCTCGTGCCCGCCCGTCCGCCTCCTGACCAGGGAATGACGGGCCGTCCGCTCACGCATCGCTCACGCACGGCCCCGGCAAACGACTGAGCGCCCCACCTGGCCGAAACCGGGTGGGGCGCTCAGTAGCAGGTCAGAGGGGTCAACCCTCCCCTGCGAGCAGTAGGCCATGTCGGACTCGAACCGACAACCAACGGATTAAAAGTCCGCTGCTCTGCCAATTGAGCTAATGGCCCTCGCGTGCTCACCCCAGAGCATAGCCGGACAGCACCGGCCCGCCGATCGAGTATCGGTCCACCGGCCCCGTCATCTTCCGGGTCCCGCACCCCGCGAGGCCGGAAGCCATCCCTCTGGATGGGCGGAAGGGCTCGCCCGGCACGACGTGGCGGGCGGGCGC